>NZ_JBFAQR010000004.1:0-222989 GCF_040678815.1 Kitasatospora sp. NPDC049285
AGGGCGTCTACGCCATGGTCAAGGACTTCAAGTCCCGTGGCGTGCCGATCGACTGCGTCGGCTTCCAGAGCCACTTCGGCGCCGGCGGACCCCCGACCAGCTTCCAGACCACCCTGTCCAACTTCGCCGCGCTCGGCGTCGACGTCCAGATCACCGAACTCGACATCGCCCAGGCGTCCCCCACCGCCTACACCAGCGCCGTCCAGGCCTGCCTCAACGTCGCCCGCTGCACCGGCCTCACGGTGTGGGGCATCCGCGACAGCGACTCCTGGCGCACCGGCGAGAACCCGCTGCTGTTCGACAACAGCGGCAACAAGAAGGCCGCCTACAACGCCGTCCTCACCACCCTCGGAGGCGCCGGCGGCGGCACGCCGGGCGGCGGCATCGACTCCGGCACCGTCTACACGCTCTCCGCGATGGGCGCCTCCGGACGCGTCCTGGACGAGCCCGCCGGGCAGAACGGCAACGGCACTCCGCTCCAGGTCTGGGACGCCAGCGGCGCTGCCAACCAGCAGTGGAAGGCCGCCAAGAACGGCGACGGCTCCTACACCCTGACCAACGTCGCCAGCGGCCGGGTCCTGGACGAGCCGGGCGGCCAGACCGCCAACGGCACGAAGCTCCTGGTCTGGGACGCCAACGGCGGTGCCAACCAGCACTGGAAGGCCGCCAGGAACAGCGACGGCTCGTACACCCTGACCAACGTCGCCAGCGGCAAGGCCCTGGAGACCCCCGGCAACCAGACCGCCAACGGCACCCCCGTCCAGATCTGGGACTCCTGGGGAGCCGCCAACCAGCACTGGACGCTCCGGCCGACCGGATCGACCACTCCGGCGCCGACCCCGACGACGCCCGCCCCGGGCGGCACGTGCGCGCTGCCCTCGACGTACCGCTGGTCGTCCACCGACGCGCTCGCGCAGCCGGCGAACGGCTGGGCGTCGGTGAAGGACTTCACCGACGTGGTCTACAACGGCAAGCACCTGGTGTACGGGTCGAACGTGTCCGGGTCGTCGTACGGGTCGATGATGTTCAGCCCGTTCACCAACTGGTCCGACATGGCCTCGGCCGGGCAGAGCGGCATGAGCCAGGCCGCGGTCGCACCCACCCTGTTCTACTTCGCGCCGAAGAAGATCTGGGTGCTGGCGTACCAGTGGGGCCAGTGGCCGTTCATCTACCGCACCTCCAGCGACCCCACCAACCCCAACGGCTGGTCGGCGCCGCAGCCGCTGTTCACCGGCAGCATCCCCAAGTCCAGCACCGGGCCGATCGACCAGACCCTGATCGCTGACGACCAGAACATGTACCTGTTCTTCGCCGGCGACAACGGCAGCATTTACCGCGCCAGCATGCCCATCGGCAACTTCCCCAGCAGCTTCGGCTCCAGCTACACCACCGTCATGACCGACACGACCGCGAACCTCTTCGAGGCTCCGCAGGTCTACAAGGTCAAGGACCAGAACCAGTACCTCATGATCGTCGAGGCGATGGGCGCCAACGGCCGCTACTTCCGCTCCTTCACCGCCACCAGCCTGAGCGGCACCTGGACCCCGCAGGCCGCCAGCGAGAACAACCCCTTCGCGGGCAAGGCCAACAGCGGCGCGACCTGGACCAACGACATCAGCCACGGCGACCTCGTCCGCAACAACCCCGACCAGACCATGACCATCGACCCCTGCAACCTGCAGTTCCTCTACCAGGGCAAGTCCCCCACCGCGGGCGGACCCTACGACCAACTTCCGTACCGGCCGGGCGTCCTGACGCTCCAGCACTGACCACTCGTCACCCCCCGGGAGCCCCGGCCGCACAGCGGCCGGGGCTCCGCTCCGTTGTCGACCGACCGTCACCTGTCGCGCGTTCCGGTAACTCGATCGTTACCCACGCCGGTCGACGCGGGGGCTTGGCGGGCCCCATCGCAGGCCGTATGTTGTCGCGGGCAACAAACAGGGGCCGGCTGCTTTCCGCTTCGTGCTCGTGCCCATCCCCCGCCTTCATCAGCCACCGCACGTCCGGCGCTGGTCGGACACGCCTCGAAAGGACCCTGCCCATGCGCAAGGGGCTCCTGTTCGCCACCGCTGCCGTGTCAGCGGCTCTGCTCTCCACGGTCACCGCCTGCGGTTCCTCGGGCTCCGGTGCCGACTCGGCGGGCGCCAAGAAGCCGAAGATCGGCGTGATCCTGCCGGACAGCAAGTCGTCCGTCCGCTGGGAGACCGCGGACCGGCCGTACCTCGCCGCGGCCTTCAAGGCCGCCGGCGTGGACTACGACATCCAGAACGCCGAGGGCGACAAGCAGGCGTTCCAGACGATCGCCGACCAGATGATCACCAGCGGCGTGAACGTGCTGATCATCGTCAACCTCGACAGCGGCACCGGCAAGGCCGTCCTCGACAAGGCCAAGAGCCAGGGCGTGGCCACCATCGACTACGACCGGCTCACCCTCGGCGGCTCCGCCCAGTACTACGTCAGCTTCGACAACACCCAGGTCGGCAAGCTGCAGGGGCAGGGCCTGACGAAGTGTCTGACCGACATGGGCGCCAAGAACCCCGTGGTCGCCGAGCTCAACGGCTCCCCGACCGACAACAACGCCACCCTGTTCGCCAACGGCTACAACAGCGTGCTGGACCCGCTGTACGCGTCCGGCGAGTACACCAAGGGCCCCAACCAGTCGGTGCCCGACTGGGACAACGCCCAGGCGCAGACCATCTTCGAGCAGATGTACACCAGCCAGCCGGCCATCGGCGGGGTGCTCGCGGCCAACGACGGTCTGGCCAACTCGGCGATCGCCGTGCTGCGCAAGAACCACCGCAACGGGCAGGTGCCGATCACCGGTCAGGACGCCACGGTGCAGGGCCTGCAGAGCATCCTGGCGGGCGACCAGTGCATGACCGTCTACAAGGCCGTGAAGAAGGAGGCCGACGCGGCGTCGGCGCTCGCGGTCTCCCTGGCCAACGGCAAGAAGGGCGAGACCAACGCCACCGTGCACGACCCGACGGGCAACCGTGACGTCCCGTCGGCGCTGCTGACCCCCGAGGCCGTCTTCAAGAACAACATCCAGGACGTCATCACCGACGGCTACGTCACCAAGGCGCAGCTGTGCACCGGCGACTACGACGCGCTGTGCACGAAGGCCGGCATCAAGTAGCCCGCGAGCACTCGGCCGTACCCGTGGGCCCCGGCCGCCGCCGGCCCGGGGCCCACCCCGCCCATTCCCAGGAGCCTCACCCATGACAGAAACTCCGACTCTCGAACTGCGCGGGATCGACAAGAGCTTCGGCCCCGTCCAGGTCCTGCACGACGTCGCACTCAGCGCCTACGCGGGAGAGGTCACGGCACTCGTCGGCGACAACGGCGCGGGCAAGTCGACGCTCGTCAAGTGCATCGGCGGGATCCACCCCATCGATGCGGGGGACTACCTCTTCGAAGGCCGGCCGGTCCAGGTGCACAGCCCGCGCGAGGCCGCCGCGCTCGGTGTGGAGATCGTTTACCAGGACCTCGCGCTGTGCGACAACCTCGACATCGTCCAGAACATGTTCCTGGGCCGGGAGAAGCGCCGCGGCCTGGTGCTGGACGACTCGACCATGGAGGAGATGGCCGCCGCGACGCTCCGCGGGCTCTCGGTGCGCACGGTCAAGTCCCTTCGCCAGAAGGTCTCCAGCCTCTCCGGCGGCCAGCGCCAGACCGTGGCCATCGCCAAGGCGGTGCTCTGGAACAGCAAGCTCGTGGTCCTCGACGAGCCCACCGCGGCGCTGGGCGTCGCCCAGACCGCGCAGGTCCTGGAACTCGTCCGCCGGCTGGCCGACAACGGCCTCGCCGTCGTGCTCATCTCGCACAACATGAACGACGTCTTCGCGGTCTCCGACCGGATCGCCGCGCTCTACCTCGGCCGGATGGCCGCGCAGGTCAAGGCCTCCGACGTGACCCACGCTCAGGTCGTCGAACTGATCACCTCGGGCCGCAGCGGCGACCTGGGCCCGCAGACCACCCCCAACGGAGCCGCCGCATGACCGCCGCCCTCGCCCCGCAGAAGCCCGAGCGGCCACACCGCCCCACCGGCTCCGAGGACGGCCGGCCCCCGGCCGCCGGCCTGGCGGACCTCGGCCGCGGCTACCTCGACCAGGTGCGCGCGGGCGAGCTCGGCGCCCTTCCCGCCGTCGCCGGCCTGATCGTCCTGTGCGTGTTCTTCTCCCTGCTGCGCCCGGTCTTCCTGTCCAACCTGAACTTCGCCAACCTGCTCACCCAGAGCGCGGGCAGCATAGCCATCGCCATGGGGCTGGTCTTCGTCCTGCTCCTCGGCGAGATCGACCTGTCGGCCGGGTACGCCAGCGGCGTATGCGCCGCGGTGCTGGCCATCCTGCTGACCGACCACGGCTGGCCCTGGTACGCCGCCGTGGCCGCCGCGATGCTGACCGGCGCGGCGATCGGCCTGCTCATCGGCACGCTCGTCGCCAAGGTCGGCATCCCCTCCTTCGTGGTGACGCTGGCCGCGTTCCTCGGTTTCCAGGGCGTCGTCCTGATGCTGCTGAAGGAGGGCACGAACGTCTCGGTCAAGGACCCGACCATCCTGGCCGTCGCGAACGACAACCTCAGCCCCGTCCTCGGCTGGCTCCTGCTGGCCGGCTGCGTCGCCGGGTACGCCGTGCTGCAGCTGCGCCGCAGCCGCGACCGGCGCGGTCGGGGCCTGGCCGGCACCCCGGTGACGCTCCTCGCCATCCGGACCGGCGCCGTCGTCGTGCTCGGCGGCGCGGCCGTGTACCTGCTCAACCAGGAACGCAGCCGCAACGTCATCATCGGCTCGCTCAAGGGCGTGCCCATCGTCGTGCCGGTGATCGGGGCCCTGCTGCTGCTCGGCACGTTCACCCTGCAGCGGACCGGCTTCGGTCTGCACGTCTACGCGGTGGGCGGCAGCGCCGAGGCCGCCCGGCGGGCCGGGATCAACGTCGCCTTCATCCGCACCGCCGCCTTCGTCATCTGCTCCTGCCTGGCCGCCGTCGGCGGCATCATCGCCGCCTCCCGGGGCAACTCGGTGGACCCCAACACCGGTGGCAGCAACGTCCTGTTGCTCGCGGTCGGCAGCGCCGTCATCGGCGGCACCAGCCTGTTCGGCGGCCGCGGCCGCGTCGTGGACGCCGTGCTGGGCGGCCTGGTCGTCGCGGTGATCCAGAACGGCATGGGACTCATGGGGTACACCTCGGGCGTCAAGTACGCTGTCACGGGATCGGTTCTGCTGGTGGCCGCAGGTGTGGACGCCATGTCCCGCCGCCGCTCAGCCCGACGATGAGGGTCGCCTCCCATGAAAGCCGGTCCTTCCCAGGAAGAGGTCCGCCAGCACAACCTGAGTGCGCTGCTGCGCCACGTCCACTTCGACGGGCCCACCTCGCGGGCCGTCCTGGCGACCCGGCTCGGCCTCAACCGCAGCACCATCCTGGGCCTGGTGGGCGATCTGACGGCCGCGGGCCTGGTCCGCGAGGAGTTGCCGCAGGAGACCGGCCGGGCCGGGCGGCCCTCACTGGTCGTCAAACCGGAGTCCGCCCGGGTGCACGTCCTGGCGGTGGACCTGGGCGTGGAGCGCCTGTCGGTGGCCCGCATCGGACTCGGCGGCGTGTTCCTGGACCGGCGCGACGGCCCGTGGCCCGACGGTCCCCCGCAGGACCCCGCCCGCGTGGCCGACGTCCTCGCGGGGTTCGCCCACGAGATGCTGGCCCGCGCGCCGGCCGACAGTTCGTGCGTCGGTGTCGCCGTGGCGGTGCGCGGCATCGTCCGCCACCCCGACGGGCTGGTCAGCCTGACCCCCAACATGGGCTGGAAGGGCATCGACTTCGCCGGTGCGTTCGCCGACCGGCTCCGCCTCGACGTTCCGGTCCTGGTCGCGAACGAGGCCAACCTCGGTGCGCTCGCCGAGCACCGGCGCGGCATCGGCCGCGGAAGCCAGAACCTCGTCTACCTCCACGGCGAGATCGGGATCGGCGCCGGAGTGATCAACGACGGTGAACTCCTGCGCGGGGAGCGCGGATACGCCGGCGAGATCGGCCACATGACCGTCAACCCGTACCGGGGACGGCCGTGCGGCTGCGGAGCCCACGGCTGCCTGGAGGCCGAGGCGGGTGAGCGCGCCCTGCTGGAGGCCGCCGGTCGGGACGGCCGCGTCACCGGGGCCGACGCCGTACGGTCGGTGGTCATCGCCGCCGACCACGGGGACGTCACCGCGCGGGCGGCGCTGCACCGCGTCGGGGACTGGCTCGGCATCGGCATCGCCAACCTCGTCAACCTGTTCGATCCGGACCTGGTCATCCTCGGTGGCACCCTGCGGGACGTCTTCCTCGGGTCCGCCGCACAGGTGCGCAGCCGGATCAACACCAACGCCCTCGCCGCGGTGCGCGAGCACCTGCGCCTGCGGGTCAGCGAACTCGGCGGCGACACCGTCCTGATCGGCGCCGCCGAACTGGCCTTCTCCGAGGTCCTCACCCGCCCCCTGGAAACCCTCGCCCGCCTCTCGGCCCACCACCAACCGCCCTCCCCGGCGACCACCGGCCCTGCCCCGCACTCCCCCTGACGGACGGCCACAAACCGTCGGCGCCGGTCACGTCCGGTGCAGACGAAGTCGGTTGACGGAGTCGGCAGAATGCCTGGCATGGGGACAGACATCAGCGGCTTCCTCGAATACCGGGCGCCGCAAGACCACCAGGAGCCGACCTGGCACACCGCACACGACCTCGGCTCCCTCTACCTGGGCCGTGACTACGACGCGTCCGGTTGCCTCTTCGGCGTCCGCAACTACGCGGACTTTCCCGCCCCGTCGCCGCACACCGGGGTCTGCCCGCCGACGCCTCGGCCACCGAGACCGCACGGTTCGCCCAACTGACCGAGAGATACAGCGAGGACGGCTTGCACGACAATGGGCGAGGTGCGGGAGTGGCCCGAAGGCAGTGAGTGGCTCGTCGGGGGCACGCTCTACCGATCGGTCACCATCCGCCGCAGGGACGCCGTCACCGCAACCGGCGAGTGGCAGCCCGTCTGGAAGGCCATGGAGGAACTCGCAGCCCGGCACGGGGACGCCAACGTGCGCCTCGTCGTGTGGTTCGACGACTGAGCGGGCCACCGCGACCGCCCATCGCCGCTGGGCAGGTGGCCGGCGGCGGTCAGGTCGTGGCGAGTGGCCGGCCTAGCGGTCGCGGGTGACCGACCAGGCCGGTAGGTGTTCGAAGAACGCCACCGCTTCCGGGCGCCACCGCCCGTGCCATGCCGCGGCCCGGGCACCCGCCTCGCGGGCGAAACCGGCGGCCGCGTCGCGCAGTTCACGCTCGACGCCCCGGGACCGGGTGATCCGGCGGAGCCGGTCGAGCGCGGCGTCGTCGCCGTCCCGGTCCCCCAGCAGCGCCTCCAGGAAATCCCGTTCGGACTCGTCGGCGACCGCCCGCAGTGCCCGGACGACGTAGCTGCGGCGGCCGGAGCGGATGTCCGACCCGAGGGGCTTGCCGAGCACGGCCGGATCGCCGAACAGGTCCAGCCAGTCGTCGTGGATCTGGTTCGCGATGCCGAGCGCCGTGGCGTAGCCGCGCAACTCGGCGTCGTACGGGGCCGGATCGGCTCCCGCGGCCAGCAGGCCGAGGCGCAGCGGGGCGAGCACCGAGTACCGCGTCGACTTGAACTCGGTGACCGCGTGCAGGAAGTCCAGGCCCACATCGGGCTCGAAGTCCCGTTCCAGATCGATGAATTGGCCGAGCACCGCGGCAGCGCCCGCATCGACCGCCACCGCCGCCATCGCCACCGCGCGGTCCGGCGGCAGACCGCCCGACAGCAGCACCCGCGTGGACAGGAACGCCGCCAGGTCGCCGGCCAGCACCGCGAGGGCGAGCGCGGTGTCGGGCCGCTCCGGGAACTCGCTCCGGTACGCGTAGTACGTCGACGGTCCGCCCCGGCGCAGCGGCGCGTCGTCGATGAGGTCGTCGTGGATCAGCCCGTGCGTGTGAAGCAACTCGAGGCAGACCGCCGCGTCGTCCAGTCCCGCGACCGGCTCCTCCGCGGCCAGCCCCGCCGCCTCGTGCAGCAGCGCCACCCGCAGCCGTTTGCCCCCGCGCAGCGACAACTCCCGCACCAGACCGAGCGCACGGGCCGGGAACGCGCCGTGCCCCGGCAACTCCACTCCCCCACTCGCCGGGTCGGTCACCGCGTCGAAGTACGCCGCGAAGCGCGCCTCGAACCCGCGCTGATGATCCGCCGCACGCCGCAGAGCCGCGGCCAGTACCGCCCCACTCGAATCCTCATCCACCCCGACAGGCTTCCACACCCCCACCACCTCGCGGGCACGGTGGCCCGCCCGCCCGAAACTTTCACCTACTCATCGCTGTACGTTGCGAGCATTCTCGGCCGAAACCAACGCGCGATTCACGGCAGCCCTGGGCGCACATTCTCGAGGCACGCTGACAAATGCGCCTTCCACCAGCTACTTCACATCCATCAGGCAAACCCGAGAGCCCGCGAATCTATCGCCTGGCACATCGAAACTGTTGACAGCTTGTCGAGCCCAGGCCAACACTGTCGCCGTCGCCGCCTCCGGACCACCCGCACCCGCACACGACGAGGAGCCGCACCCTCATGCGCATCACGAATCCGTCGCTCCGCACGCTCACCGCAGGACTGGCCGTCGCCGCGATGGCCGCGGCGGGCACGGCCACCGCCACCGTCGATGCCGTACCGGCACAGGCCGCCACCTGCAGCGGCTACGTCGGGCTCACCTTCGACGACGGGCCGTCCAACGACCACACCCCGGCGTTGCTCAACGCGCTCAAGCAGAACGGCCTGCGCGCCACGATGTTCAACGAGGGCCAGTTCGCCGCCGCCTACCCGGCGCAGGTCAAGGCCGAGGTCGCCGCCGGAATGTGGATCGGCAACCACAGCTACACCCACCCGCACCTGATCCAGGAGAGCCAGGCGCAGATCGACTCGGAGGTCGGCACCACCCAGTCGGCCATCGCCGCCGCAGGCGGCGGCACGCCGAAGCTGTTCCGCCCGCCGTACGGCGAGACCAACGCGACGCTGAAGGCGGTCGAGGCCAAGTACGGCCTGACCGAGGTCATTTGGGACGTCGACTCGCAGGACTGGAACGGCGCGAGCACCGCCGCGATCGTGCAGGCGGTCGGCCGGCTCGGCAACGGCCAGGTCATCCTGATGCACGAGTGGCCCGCGAACACGCTCGCGGCGATTCCGCAGATCGCCCAGAGCCTGGCCGCCCGCGGCCTGTGCGCCGGCATGATCTCTCCGCAGACCGGCCGCGCCGTGGCCCCCACCGACGGCGGCTCGACCGGCGGTGGGAGTTGCGCCGCCACCCTCTCGGCCGGCGCCTCCTGGAGCGACCGCTACAACCTCAACGTCACGGTGACCGGCTCCAGCACCTGGAAGGTCACCGTGAAGGTCCCAACCCCTGAGAAGGTCAGCACCACCTGGAACGTCAACGCCACCTACCCCGACACCCAGACCCTCGTCGCGACCCCCAACGGCGCGGGCAACAACTGGGGCATGACCATCATGAAGAACGGCAGCACCACCTGGCCCACCGCCACCTGCACCACCAGCTGACCGCAAACCGAGGCCCGACCGAGGGCGCGGACGTCCGAACGGGCGCCCGCGCCGAGGCCGCCACCCGGCGGCGCGTCAGCTTCCAACTCCCCATCGCCGCAGACCTGTCACAGCACCGTCACAACGACCGTTCCGACCTCACCGCCATGCCAACGTGGCCGCATGCGCACACGAGCCCTTGCCGCCTGCCTCGCCGCGGCCGCCCTCCTGACCCTCACCGCCTGCAACAACGACGGAAGCGCCGACAGCGCGCCGAGCACGAAGGCCGCACCCGCCTCCAGCACGCCCGCAGCGACCTCCAGCACGCCCGCCCCCATCGCGACGCCCAGCACCGGAGCCTCCACCACCGCCGCCTCAAGCGGCGCGCCGACCGCCGGCGTCCCGACGCCGAACGCCGCGCAGGCCGCCGGCCTGATGGCCGCCCTGCGGGCGGCCGACCCCAACATCGCCACCGACCAGACCAAGGCGATCACCCTGGCCCGCAGCGTCTGCCAGGAGATCAAGGCGGGCAAGGACGACGCGGCCCTCGCCACCTTCGCCGCCCAGCGGTTCAGCGCGGGCACCGTCACCCTCACCCCGGAACAGGGCGCCGTCATCGTCGCCAGCGTCAAGGCCGCCTTCTGCTCCTGAACCACCGTCAACCGAAGCCCCCGAGGCCCCACCTCGGGGGCTCACCCACATTTCCTCTCCCCGGACCGATGAGTTTGCGCGGTCACGGCCGTCAGACCTGAGAAAGCAACGACAGCCGACCGGGGAGACCTGAATGTCCACCACCGCCACCACCCCCACCACCACCACGAAGTCCGGCAAGGCCGCCGTCCGGACGGTCTGGACGCTGCGGATCGTGCTCGCACTCTTCTTCGCCCTGGCCAGCGCGCTGCCCAAGCTCCTCGCCCTCCCCGCCGCCACCACCGTCTTCGACGCCATCGGCGTGGGCCATTGGTTCATGTACCTCACGGGACTGGTGGAACTCGCCGGAGCCGTCGGCCTGTTGCTCCCCCGCCTGGCCGGGCCGGCGGCGACGGCGCTCATCGTCTTCCTGGTGTTCGCGTTCGTCACCCAGCTCACCGCGATGCACGGCGAGAACGCCGGCACCCCGTTCCTGTTCATGGTGCCGCTGGCCGTCATCGCCTGGCACCGGCGCGCCGAGACCGCCGAGCTGCTCCGTCTCCCCCGCTGACCAGGTGCTCGGCCCCGTCCACCGCGCCGGGAAGCACGCGGCGAACTCGTGCCGGCGCGCGGAATAGCCGGTCCTCGCCCCCGGTTGATCGAGCATCAAGCTAATCGATCAAGGGGGATCTCCATGACTGTCCACGGTTGGGTCGCCGAGGGGTTCGAGGGCGTCCGGGACGAGTTCGAGGCGGTCGTCGCGGCGGAGCCCGCCGAGCCGGGGGCGCAGCTCGCGGCGTATCTGGACGGCAGGCGGGTGGTCGACCTGTGGTCCGACGAGCGGTCCGGCGGCGATGCGCTGACCGGTGTGTTCTCGGTGACCAAGGGCGCCGCGCACCTGGTGGTGGCGCTGCTGGTGCAGCGGGGCGTGCTCGACCTCGACCGTGAAGTCGCGTCCTACTGGCCGGAGTTCGCTGCCGAGGGCAAGGGCTCGGTGACGCTCCGGCAGCTGCTGTCGCACCAGGCCGGTGCCATCGGCGTCGACGGCGGGTTCACCCTGGCGGAGCTGGCCGACGACCGCGTGGTGGCCGCGCGGCTCGCCCCGCACCGCCCGTACTGGGAGCCCGGCACCGCCTACGGGTACCACGGTCTGGTGATCGGGGCGCTGACCGGGGAGGTGGTGCGCCGCGTCACCGGACGCTCGCTGCAGCAGGAGTACGAGGAGCTGGTCCGCGCGCCGTACGGGCTCGACCTGTACCTGGGTCTGCCGGACGAGCTGGAGGAGCGCTTCTGGCCGGTGCAGCCGGCCGCGGCGGGCCCGGAGACCGGGGCGGACCCGGAGCCCCCGGTGCCGAAGGACAGCCTGCTGGCGGTGGCGTTCAACACGCACGCCGACGAGCCGACCGACCTGGTCGCGTACGCCAACCACCGCCCGCTGCGGGCGCTCGGCCCGGCCTCCGCCGGCGGCGTGGCCAACGCGCGCGCCGTGGCGGGCCTGTACGCGGCCGCGGCCACCGGCCTCGACGGCCGGGAACCGCTGCTGACCGCGGCGACCGTGGCCGAGTTCTCCCGGCTGCACACCCCCGGGGTCGACCTGCTCTTCGGCCAGTCGGACATGTTCGGGCTGGGCTTCGAGCGGATGCGGACCTCCTACCCGTTCCTCGGCGACACGGCCTTCGGCCACAGCGGCGCGGCGGGCTCCCAGGCCTTCGCCGACCCGGTGACCGGGGTGGCGTACGGCTACGTCCGGCGCCGCTTCTGGGCCGGCGGCGGAGCGGCCCCCGAGAACGCCCGCCTCGCCGCCGCGGTGATATCCGCCGCGACGGGCACCCGCTGAGACCTGGCGCACAGTCAGCTCGCCGGACCTGAGGGAGGGCTCGAACGTCGGCCGCTCAGGTCCGGCGGCCCTGCACGCCGAAGTTGAGTCCTCCCCACTGGGTGAGGCCGGAGAACACGTCCTTCTCCCAGGTGTGGGCGAGGAGTTGGAACGGCTGGATGTTGTCGGCCGCGAACGGGACGGTGATGTTCAGGACGTGCGGCAGGGCGCCGTCCGGGCCGCCGGCGACGGGGAGCGTCCGGCCGTCGAAGGCGGTGTAGGCGGCGGCGAAGGGCGCGGCCGAGGTGATCTCCAGGGTGCCGTTCCAGCCGTCGTGGTTCATCGCCCAGCGGCCGATCCAGTCGTCGGCGACGAAGCCCTGCGTCGGTGTGCCGGGAAGGGGCGAGCGGGACAGGCTGACCCCGAAGGGCATGCCGTTCCAGGTGGTCGAGCCCGCCGCGTCGGTCCGGTCCCAGGAGAACACGTACGCCTGGAACTCCTGGCCCTCCTGGGCCCCGGGCTGAACCTTAGCGGTGGTGTCGGCGATCCAGAAGTGCAGGCCCTGACCGCCTTGGGTGGTGGTCCCGTTGACGTCCCAGCGCCGGCCGTCCCGGTAGTAGTTGCCGAGCTTGGTCCCGGTGGCGGTCGGTGGCGTCGACTACACCGAACTCGGCGTCGAGGAAGCCAACCCGCGCACCCGCGCCCTCTACGAACGCCTGGGCTACCGCGCCTTCGGCCGCGAACGCGACTCCTGGGACTTGGAGGCCGAGGACGGCTCGCTGCAACGCCACGAGACGATGTGCACCCTGATGCGCAGCCACCTGGCCTGACACCGGAGTCGGCGGCGGGAGCAGGTTGAAAGGACGGCCGACAGGCAGCGCCCTGCAACACGCACGGAAGCACCGGACCGGACCGTTCCACTCCCGTGCGCCGGGCAGCCGGCAGTCGGAGCGCCGTTCTTCCGGGCATATCAGGGTGACAGTCCCTGCGACCCCGGGGAGCGATTCCATGACCGGGACCATTCCTTCGCACGAAAGCGCGCACGCGTCGAACGAACCCGTGGTGGTGTTCGACGCTCCGTTCTCCGACCGCTCGCAGTGGGCGGCCGGCACCACCTCCGCGTATCCGCCCAGCGGGCGCAACCCCGCGGACAACAAGCTCGACCACCTGGTGCCCGGTTTCGGGCCGGCGGGCGACACGTTCACCGCCGTCCGGGAGAGCGGCACCAGTTGGCGCTCCCCGCTGGTGACCACCGAGAACACCGCGGGCGGCTTCGAACTGCTCCCGGGCGACCGGCTGGAGGCCCGCTGCCTGCTGACGGCGAGTCAGGGGGCGTGGCCGGCGATCTGGACCTGGGGCCGCGACCGGGCCGGCGGCCGGCCGCAGCCCGGGCACGGCGAGGTGGACGTCCTGGAGTACCACGGCGATCATCTCCGCATGCTGGAGTTCAGCAACCACGCGGCCCCCGGCGCCGCGGCGTACCTCGACGACCTGATCACCCCCGGCCAGTGGTTCACCGTCGCCTGCCGGTTCGGCACCGACGCGGTCCGCTGGTCGGTCGACGGACGGGAGGTGTTCGCCGACCGGGTCGGCGTCGCCGCCACCTGGCGCGCCTGGATCATCGTCAACCTGTCCGTCTCGGCCGGCCGCCTGGGCCACCCCCGCCCCCGACCGGACGCCACCCGCCTCTCCTGGCGCTGCGCCGGCCTGCGCGTGCTCCGCCCGCCCGCGGCCTCGAAGCCCGGAGCGAGCTGACCCACCGTCAGGCTCCGCTCGGCACGGTCCCCCGTTCCCCGCCTACCGCCGGCGCGCTCCCGGCTTGTCCGACAGCCGCGCGACGGCGACACCGGCCTGGGACTCGCCGAACCCCCAGCCGGCGACCAGGGAGCAGTCGACCGCTTCCAGGACGTCGGTCCACGGCCAGTGGTCGGCGCCGTAGTAGCAGCCGCCCTCGCTGCGCGCGTCGGCCTCGGTGAGGCAGAGCACGCGCAGGTGGTCGCGGAGCGCGGGATGGGCGACCGCGCTCAGGCGCTCCTCCCAGGGCTCGGCGGCGGAGCGGGCGCGGCCCAGGTCCTCGGGCGCCACCAGGTGCTCGGGGCCGCGCTCGGTGAAGGTGGCGGCGCGCATCGCATCGGTGAGGGTGCCGTCGGTGGCGACGCGCAGCAGCGCCGTCAGCCAGTAGTTCAGCTGCTCGGACCCCGGACCGGTCAGGTCGACGCCGTGGCGTGCCAGGAGCGCCCCCAACTCCGCGCCGTGCACCAGCACTCCCCCGGCTTCGTCCTCGGCGGAGACGGTCCGCAGGTCGGCGACGAAGGCCTCGTCGAACGGCCGGGGTCCCTTGTGCCCGTCGTCGCCCCACGGCCCCGTTCGCGCCAGCAGGTCGGGCTCGAAGCGGAACACGGACTCGCTCAGGTCGAACCGCCAGGTCCAGGGCGAGAACGGGTACGCGCCGTCCGGGTCCGGCAGGTGCCGCGGCGTCCGGTCCGACAGGGCGTCAGGCGTGGCCCAGGAGTTCGGGAACAGGAACTCGTCGAGCGTGTCCGAGGCGTAGTACACCCCGTACCGCGCGGCGGGCACCGCGGCCGGGTCCGCGCCGAGCAGGATCGCGAAGGCGTCGGCCAACGCGACGTCCCACCCGCCGAGTTCGCTCGCCGGGTCCGTCTCGGGCATCACGATGAGCGCTCCTTCACGTCCTGTCGCCGAGGCTTTCGCGCACGCTATCGACCGGGCCTGACACAGCGCCAACCGGCGTCCCACCCGAACCGGTCGACTCCCCGGTCTTCATCCCCTCTCCCTACCGGTCCCCCACCGTCCGGGAGACTGCCGAACTCTGACCACCCCTCAGTCACCGTCCCCCCGTCACCGACCGTCGGGAGCGCAGGCCGATCCGGCGAGGGCCCGGTCGACCAGGGCCCGCAGCTCCTGGTCGTCGAGGACCCGCTCGTAGCTGCTCCGCGCGGACAGGCGGCGGTCGGACGCGCGGACAGCCGTGAGCGCGCCGCGGATCGCCGGACTGGTCTCACCCCTGCGGATCAGGGCATGGAGCGCCTCCCGGAACAGGCCGAAGCTGTCGTCCCCGTCGGCGATCGGCAGCACGAACTCCTCCAGGACCTCCAGGCTCGACTCGGCGGGACCGGCGATCGACCAGCGCGTGACGTCCGCCGCCACCCGGCCGTACCCGCCGATCGCCAGGGGTCGCCCCCGGTCCGCGGCGGGCACCGCGTCGAGCCCGACCTCGGCGAGGTCGCCGACCGGACCGTACCCGGGCTGCTCGGCCGCCGTGACCGCGCCGCCGGCGAAGTCGAAGACGTCGAAGAAGCCGAAGGACCTGAGCGTCGCCGCCCGGTCGGCGTCGAGGTACGCCCCGCTCGCGTCGATCGCGGCCCGGATGCCGGCGGTGTCCAGCTCCCCGCAGGCGTGCAGCGCGGGTCCGGCGGCGGCCGGTCCCATCGCGCGCAGCACGTCGATCACCCGGATCGTGGTCCAGGTGTCGGCCAGCAGCGGCAACAGGTCGGGCAGGGCGGGTGCCGCGTCCGCACCCCAGGCCCCCAGGACCGCGAGCAGCGTGTGCGTCGCCGACCCGCGCGGCCCACCCTGCCGGATCGCCTCGCGGATCTCCGGCAGCAGGACCGGCGCGTGCGCGCGCAGCGGGACCAGCACCTCCTTGACCTCGGGGCGTCGCGGATCGCCGGCCACGTAGCTGCGGCCCTGTTCCTCCTCCTGCGCGCGCAGCTGCCCGACCAGGCCGGGCAGTGCCCGCGGGTCACCGATCCGGGCGAGCGCCCAGCGGGCGTACGCGCCGACCGTCCCGTCGAGGACCGGGTCGCCCGCCTCGTCGTCGAGCAGCTCGGCGAGCCGGTCGGCGTACGGCGCCGCCACCCGGCCCAGCGCCGCGAGGAGGTTCGCCGCCCGCAGCCGGACGGCGGCGTCCGGATCGGCCAGCAGCCTGCCCGCCCAGGGCAGCAGGGCCGCTTCCGCCGAGCGTCGCTCGGTCAGCAGCCGCCACGCCACGTCGAGGGCCTCCCGGGCGAGGGGCGCGTCCCCGGTGCGGTGCGCCGTCTCGATCAGCCGGACGGCGAAGGCGAGTTCGGCGTCCTGGTCGTGCGTGAGCGACCACGAGGTCGACCGGACCAGGTCCTCGCGGGCCCAGGGCTCCTCGACGCCCGGCGTGTACCAGACCTCCTCGAACCCCGCCCGCAGCGTGCGGTCCCCCAACACCTCGACCAGCCGGTCCAGCTGACGGACCGGAACGTCCCGGTCGAACTCCGCCGAGGCGTGCACGGCCGCGACCCACAGCACCGGATCGTCCCCCGCCAGCACGTCCGCCAGCACCGCCCGCGCCTCGTCCACGACGCCGCCACTCCCCCCGGCCGCCACCGCTCCGGCCACCGTCCCCCCGGCCGCCGTGCCCCCAGCCGCCGTCCCCCCGGCCGCCGTCGCTCCCGCCACGGCCTCGCCGAGCGCGAGCAGCAGCGCGACCCGCACCGTCGGGTCGGTCTCCACCCGCCATCGCTCCAGCACCTGCCCCGGTACCTCGGCCAGCCGGATCGCCGCCCGCCGCACCGCCGGCTCGGGGTCCCGCAGCAGCGCCCGGGCTCCCGACCAGTCCGCGCCCGCCAGGGCCGGTGCCTGGAGGTCCGCGAGCAGGTCGACCAGCGGGACCCGTGCGCCCATCGCGGGGTCCGCGGCGAGCGCGATGACGAACGGCAGGGCGGCGGCGGCCGCGGACGGCGTCTCCGTCCCTTCCGCCGTGACCAGGGAGTACAGCGGGTAGCAGTCCTCCTCGGTGGCCTGCGCACCCGCCCGGGCGAGCTGGCGGAGCGTCTGCGGCACGGTCTCGACCGGGTCCGTCGGGTGCCCGGTCTCCAAGCCGTCCCACACCACGGCGTCCAGCGCTTCCAGCAGCGGTCCGGTCATCGCCGTGCCCTCCGCCACCACCCCGTCCTGCTCGTCCCCCGCTCCCTCGTCCAAGAAGCCTGCCGACCAGTCGTCCACAACTCCCCCGCTCCCCCGCCGTGTCTCCGAGACGCCTACTGAAGTCTGTGCCCTGACGACGCATCAGCCCCCGCCGCCGTTCCACTCTCCGTCCTGACCGCCGACTCCGACTCCTCCCGCGCGCCGCCGCTCTGACGGCCCGTCGTCACTTTCAGGTGCCGCGAGAAGTACCCGCCCGCACGCCGTCGACCTCGACCCACGCGCGCCCGGATCTGCGCGCCGGGTCCTCTCCCTGCTGCACGAACGTCCCGGCGAAGCGGACGGGCCCGCCGAGATACGCGGTTCGGTCGCCTCCGACCGCATGCCGACGCCGTTCCGTCCTCGTAACCGGCCCGCGGAGCTACGCGCGGGTCCGCTCGTCAGCGACCGGCCGGGGCCGGTCACCACACCTGGGAGCGTCGATGGCCGCCACCGCGAAGCCGTACTCGGCCGCGCGGTGCCGCGCCCTGGCGACCCGTCGGGAAAGCCGCTCGTGCCTGCCGGTGGGGATCATCGGGGCCGCTCCGGATCCAGGCATCCACGGGATGCAGGGGATCTCTCCGAGGGTTGACTCGCATCCGAGGACGCTGTCGTCGAGGCGCTGTTCGGCGGTGGATCGCAGGTGCTCGCCCGGCTTTCGGCAGGCTAGCAGACTGGCGTCGCGCGGCCGGTCAGGCACCGATGTCCCACACCGAGTCGCGCTCCAGGCAACACTGCTGATGCGTCGTCACCTTCGCATCGCCCGCCGGCCCGAGCCCGGAAGCCTGCGGGCCGCTCCGGTGCGAGGCGGTCCTGGCGGTGCGTGCTGCACGCATGGGTGTTCTCCCGAGGGTGACGGAGATGCGGACGACCCATGGACCGGGCCGCCGTCAAGGCGCGATACGCTACGTCTCGTCTTGACTTGATCATCCTGGTCCACTCCGACTGGGCCGTCAAGACGAGACGGATCGTCTCCTGAAGGAATCTGCAATGATGACCCCCGCCCCCAATCCCGATCTGCGGAACCAGCGCTCACACCGCGCGATCCTGGACGCCGCCCTCGAACTGTCCATCCGCGACGGCTACGCCAAGGTGACCGTGGAAGCCATCGCCGCGGCCGCCGGCGTCGGAAAGCAGACCATCTACCGCTGGTGGCCGAGCAAGGCGTCGGTCGTCCTGGAGGCCCTGAACGACTGCACCGGACCGGCCGGCCGGGTGCCCGACACGGGCGACGTCGCCGCCGACATCGCGACCGCGGCGCAGGCCGTCATGCGGATGCTCGAGACCGGCCTCGGGACGGTCTGGCGCGGCCTGATCGCCGACGCGCAGTGCGACGAGCGCCTGGCCGAGGACCTCCGCACCACCTTCTTCGAACCCCGCATCGCCCGCTGGCAGGAGCGCCTCGAGCGGGCCGTCGCGGCCGGCGAACTCCGCCCCGACGCGCCGACCCGCACCATGGTCGAACTCCTCTTCGGCCCGATCTACTACCGCCTCCTGCTCAACACCGACCGGCTCGACCCGGAGAACATCGACATCCGCGTCGACTTCCTCCTCAACGGCCTCAGGAAGTCCTGACCACCGCGTCCGGTGGGTCGGGCGGGCCACGCGCAGGGGCAACCGCGGTGCCGGCCGGGCGGGCCGACGGACCGACAGGTGTGCCCCGGGGCCTCTGACGAGGCCCCGGGGGAGGTGGTGCGGACGGGCGGTCAGGCCCAGGGCTGCGCGGTCAGCCAGGAGGTGTCCTCGGCCCACGCGTTGGCGTTGTCCCAGGTGTTGCCGCCGACGCCGTCGCCGGCCACGTAGCCGGTGTAGCTGTAGTGGCGAAGGAACCGGTTCGGGTAGTTGGCGGACTGGAACGAGAAGCCCTGGCCGCTGTGTCCGGCCTGGAGGCAGAACGTCGCGTCCTGGTTGAACAGGGCGGTGCCGTTGCTCGCGGCGGTGTGCAGCTGGAAGCCGTAGTGCCGCAGGTACTGGCCCGGGGCAGCGGCGGACTCGAACGACAGGCAGGAGCTGTCCGCCAGCCCGGCGTGCACGATCCAGGTCGCGTCGCTCCGGTCGGCGGCGGAACTGCCGGAGGTGATCGGGGAGATGGCCACCGTGGCGTCGGAGTTGT
Source organism: Kitasatospora sp. NPDC049285 (assembly GCF_040678815.1). NCBI lineage: Bacteria > Bacillati > Actinomycetota > Actinomycetes > Kitasatosporales > Streptomycetaceae > Kitasatospora > Kitasatospora sp. NPDC049285. The sequence continues at coordinate 19,059 of NZ_JBFAQR010000004.1, forward strand.
GGCGCAGGTAGTCGCCGGTGCAGCAGGCGGTGGTCGCCTTCAGGGAGACCCGCGCACCGGGGGTGAGGGCGCTCGAAGTGACCGCGCCCACCTGGTAGTTCGCGGCGGCGATGTTGGCCTGGACGGCGTTCTCGGTGGCGTCCGAGGGGTAGCCGGAGGTCATCACGCCCTCATAGAAGGTGCCGCTGGAGGACTTGCTGTTGTCGCCGCCGATGCCGAGGATGATCGCTCCTTCCTTGTGCATCGGGTTGTAGCCCGAGACGTTGGGGCGGGCGCCGCTGTAGTACGTCGACAGGGCGCCGGACTGGGCGTTGCCGGCCCGGATCGCCCACAGGTTCGGGGCGCCCTTGACGACGGCGGTCAGGAAGCGGTGGCTGACGCTCGGGTCGTTGGCGTTGTAGCCGGCGTTGACGCCGGAGAACAGGCCGTTCTCGAGGTCGGCCATCACCCAGGGGCCGCTGCCGGTGCCCGATCCCCAGATGGTGCTGTCGCCGAAGTAGATGGCCTCCATGTGGCCGTTACCGGTGTCGAGGCTGTTGGTCTCGGCGTTGCCGTAGTCGAAGCAGCAGCCGCCACCGAAGTGCGTGCCGTCCAGGACGGCGTACATGCCCTCGGGCTGGTCGCCGGTGGCGATCCCGTTGGTGTGGTTGTTGCGGTACCCGGTTCCCGCCGCCACGTAGACGCCGTACGCCCGGTGTCCGGCGACGGTGACCGGCGCGGCGGTGGCCGGGGCCAGGTTGTCGGGACCGCCCGCGGCGCCGCCGGCGGGGGCCTGGGTGAGGCTGTTGCCCCGCCCGGACTGGTCGTAGATGACGGTGATCACACAGGTGGTACCGGCGCAGAAGGCGTCCTGCGCGGCGGCGTTGGCGTAGCCGCCGACGCTCAGCACACCGATGTCCTTGGTCGCGCCGTCCGAGGCCCGGCGGACCTGGTACAGCGCGCCGCCGTACCCGCCGTACAGGGCGCGGGTGGTGGAGTGCGCCGCGACGCAGGGGGCGCCGCCGGAGGCGTAGAGGTCGCACGGCCCCTGCGTCGCGGCCTGCGAGGTCGAGGACGTTCCGGTGACCAGGGCGGCGGTCAGGACCGCGGTGGTCCCGGTGGCGAGGAGGGCGCGCCGGGCGCGGCGCAGCCACGTCTGAACAGCCAAGGGTGGGCTCCTTGCTGGGGGTTCGCTCGGGTGGGGATCGAGGGGTGCCGCGATCAGCCGAACTGTTAGCGCTAACAATCGTCCCTGACGTCGGCTCAGGACAGCTGGAGTGGAAGGGAGTTCGGCTGATGGACGGCCGGGCATCACTATGGGAGCCGCCGGAGACGCCGTCAAGGCTCCCGCCGGGATTCGATTTCGCCCGAACCGCCCGCTGCAGCACCCTTGCCTTGGCGCTTTGTTATCGCTAACAATCAGCTGATGGCGCGGTCCGCTGTACACCGTCAAAGCCGTGCTCCCCGCCACCAGCCCGGCTGGGTCGCCACGCGTTCGTCACCGAGGTGCTCCATGCGTCCGTCAACGTCGTCCGCCATCGTTGTCCGTCGTCGTCGCCCGCCAACGTCGTCCGCCATCGTCATGCGGCCGCTCGAACACGCTGCGGGCTTGAGTACGCTGCGGGGATACCGGCGCGTCATCGGGGCCGCACCGGATTCGGAGCCTGGAGGGCACGTGGGCGAGGTCGGCGACAGGCACGCGCCAACGATGGAGGACGTGGCCCGGGAGGCGGGTGTGTCGCACCAGACCGTCTCCCGCGTGCTCAGCGGTCACCCCAACGTGCGCGAGTCCACCCGGGAGCGGGTGCGCGAGGCGATCGCCCTGCTCGGGTACCGCCCGAACTCCGCGGCCCGGGCCCTGGTGACCCGGCGCTCCCGCACCCTGGGCGTCGTCGCGGCCAACACCACGCTGTACGGCCCGGCGAGCACGCTGGCCGGGCTGGAGCACGCGGCGCGGCGGTCGGGGTACCTGGTCGCCGCGGTCAGTCTGGACCAGCTCAGCGAGACGGCGCTGAAGCAGGCGCTGGACCACCTCGCGGCCTGGGGCGTGGAGGGGGTCGTGGTGATGACCCCGCACCAGGGCGCGGTGGCCGCGCTCGCCCGGATGACGCACCCCTTCCCCGTGGTGACGGTGGAGGGGGGCCACGACCTCGACCTGCCGGGGGTCGCGCTGGACCAGTACACGGGCGCGCGGATGGTGACGGAGCATCTGCTGTCGCTCGGGCACGCCTCGGTGTGGCACGTCGCCGGTCCCCGCCAGTGGATCGAGGCGGAGGGACGCTTCCAGGGCTGGCGGTCCGCATTGGAGGACGCGGGCGTCCACGCCCCTGAGCACCTGAACGGGGACTGGAGCGCCGCCTCGGGCTACCGCGCGGGCAAGCTCCTGGCCGCGGCCCACCGGGGCCTGGAACAGGGGTCCCGCCCGACCGCCGTGTTCGTCGCCAACGACCACATGGCCCTCGGCGTACTCCGCGCACTGGGCGAGGCCGACCTCCGGGTACCCGAGGACATCGCGGTCGCCGGCTTCGACGACCTCCCGGAGGCGGAGTACTTCAGTCCCCCACTGAGCACCGTCCGCCAGGACTTCACCGCCATCGGCCAGGCCGGCATCGACCTGCTCCTCCAACGCATCGAGGACCCGGCGGCGCCGACGCGACACGTCACGATCACCCCCGAACTGATCGTCCGTCACAGCACGGGCGGCCCCCGGGCCTCCTGAGCTGGTGCTGTGACCAGGAACGTTCACCGACTTGGCGGTTGAGGCAGGGCCCAGTCCGATTCCTTCGGACGCCAGCCGAATATGATCGCGCTCTGATCTTCTCGTGAGGGGTGCACGGGGCCTTGAAGAGACCTGGACGCCTGACGATCTTGGTGAGCGCCGCCATACTGCTGGGCTTGCTCGGCTGGGGGGCGAAGTCGGTGCTCGACTCGGCATTCGGACCACCGGACAACCATGTCGCGGCAACCGATTCGCGAGTCTGTTCCCAGACCAGCGGCAACAACATCTCCCTCGCCGATGCGACCGGCCACTTCAACCTCGTTGTTCCCCTCGCCGCCACGAACCTCGTCTTCACCGCTGATACAGGTGGTTTGCGGGGCGAGACGGACCTGTCGATGCGCTTCACCACTACGCCGGCAGACCTCGCCGCGTTCCTCGAGGCCAGCCATTTCAACCCACCGAGCGCCACCGCCGAGGTGTCCGTGGGCGACTGGGCCGTCCGCGGCCCCGTAGCGACCGTCCAGGCTGCTCAGGGCCCGTGCGGCTTGACCCCGCCGGTCAACCCCGCCATGGAATACAGCCAGGACGGTCCCGGCAGTGGCATGGAGAAGAACCCACGAGCCCTGGCGGTGGACAGCTCGAGCGATCCGGCGCACCCCGTCGTGTGGATCACCGCCATGGCCCTCTGACCATTCCCCCCAGTGCATCGTCCCGAGCCGTGCGATCAGGCAGGCGCTGTCCGGCCGCTCATGCACTCCTCGGGCGGGACCCGGCCCAACGCGACCGCCTCGAGGAGATCCTCGAGAACCTCATCGCCCGCATCGCCGAAGCCGAGCGTGAAGGCTGGCTCGGCGAGGTTGACGGGCTCTGTGTGGCCAGCGCGGAAAGCTCACACATGTCACCGCGTAGCCAGTACATTGGTCGCCCTCCCGATGCCGACGCTCCGAACGGAGCCGCGAGCATGGCCGGGATGGCGGCGTCTGCGCCAACGGGACGAAGCGTTGGCGCTTCGCTGCGCGCCGGCGGCCAGTCGGCTTGCGGCCTGGTCCCACGGCCGAGGCTCGGCCACGTCGTCCCTGTCGGCCAGTGGCCGCCGGGGTGCCGTTCCGTTGGGTGACCGGTGACGAGGTATACGGGCAGGATCCCGGTCCTGCGTGCCTGGCTGACCGAGCACGAGATCAGCTACGTGCTGACCATCGCCTGCAAGCACCGGCTGGGGCCGCCAGGACAGAACGCCCACACGCTCGCGGTGATCCTGCCGGAACACGCCTGGGACATCCGTTCCGCCGGCAGCGGTGCCCAGGGCCAGCGCGAGTGGCCGACATCGTCCCAGCGGCCGGAGCCCGCTGGGCAAGAGAGGAGGTCTTGCAGACTGCGAAGAACGAGGCAGGGCAGGACCACTACCAAGTCCGCCACGCCCCTGCCCACCGCCCCCGAAAGGAGGGAACCGACCGCGACCTGATCCGACTGAGGTTGAACGAGATCCGCCGTCTGCTCGGCAGGCACTGCCGCCGCCGCAGCCACCGGCCCCCGTCAGTGCGGCCGCAGTATCAGGCCGGCGGGATGGTGTTGGTGCGGAGGTCGATGATCACCGAATTGTTCTCGGTCCATGAGACGTTGCATTTGACGTCAGCGCTGGTGGCGCAGCTCGCGCTGCCGCGGTTGACGGCGCTCGTCTTCATGTCGATGTCGAGAATGTTGACGAAGTGTCCGCTCGCGTCGTCCAGTTCATACGTCACCACGGACTCGGCGGCGCCGAAGTCGAAGTTCAGGTTCCAGGTGTGGAACGCGCCCATGGCGAGCGTGGTGCCCACCGCGGTCGAGGGCGGAACCCAGAGCGGGTCGATGTTGTCCGGGTTGGTCCAGGTGGCAACCTTGGCCGTGTACTTGTACGTGTCATTGACGACGTAGAAGGTTTTGGTCGGTGTGTCCGACAGGCCGGGCCCGGTGATGAGGTCGATGAGAGGGATGTGGGCCAGGGGCTGAAGGATCTGGTCGGGCAGCCACGATGTGCCTTCCTGCGGCAGGCCGGCGCGCGCCTGGGCGGCGTAGCTCGGCTGCACCCCTGTTCCAAAGGTGGCCAGTGACAGGGTCAGGGCGGCCAGGGCGACTCTGCGGCCGAATGCGCTCCTGCGGAGAGCGGTCATTCACAACCTCCAGTGGACAACGAGAAGTGGGCCAGCTCGATCCTCACCGTGACACACGGTGGGCTCGGCGCCCCGCCGTCACGCCGGGATTAGGCCGAAGGGGACGGCCCGACGTACTTCCCGTGGTCGTTCCGTGTTTCGGGCACGGGTCACCTTGTGCTCGCGGTCCTTGACGATGCGTCAGGCACCTTCGAGGTTGTCCGTCAAGCCGCTGTCCTCGACGACGCGTAGCCGCCCGGCTCTACGAGTGGCTCGCGAACCAGTCACAGGAACTGCGGCTGCAGTCCTGAGCCGGCCGTGATGCGCAGAGGGGCTTCCGAGGGTGCTTCGGATCGGTCACCATGGAGGTCCGTCAGCGATCCGGGGGTGGGGATGGGCGCGGGTGGAGACGACGTTCGAGAACCGCAGCCGGAGGAGGTCGGACCCGCGCCGTGGCTGGCGGTGGCGTGCCTGGTCGGGCTGATTCTGGCCTACGTCCTGCTGACGAACTTCACCGAGGAACTACGGGCGGCCCTGTGGGGCACGCCCGGGACCGTGACCGTCACCGAATGCCACACGTACGACAACACCGTGGCCAACGCGGGAACGTCGACGTCCTGCGTGGGCACCTTCACCCCGGATGACGGCGGCTCGTCGTTCAACGTCCCCATCGCCGGCAACGTCGACTCGCAACCGGTCCGTGCGTGGCTGGTGGACGGCACGTCCGGCACGGCGTACGTGTCACCGGCGGTGTGGACAGGGGTGTTCCCGGTGGGGCTCTCCCTCCTCGTGGCCGGTCTCCCGGTGGTGGTGACAGTGGCGTACGTGCGCCACGTCCGCGCGCAGCGCCCCAGGGTCGGTCGTCAAGGATCAGATCCGGCGCAGGATTGAGGCGACGGTGCCGGCGATGGTGACGGCGACTTCACACCCGTTCTCCAGCGGCTCGACGAACCAGGTCTCGGGCAGCGGCGCCGACCGAGGCCTGCACCGCGTTGTAGGCGGCACCGAGACGTGACATCAGCTCGACCTCCTCCTCGGTGCGAAGGCACTGGCCCAACCAGGGCGAGGGATTGTTCGCATCGCAGAAGTCACCGACGAGCACGTGCACGGTGTAGCCGTGGTCCTCGAACTGATCCGGATCGAGCCAGACCTCTCGCTGCCATGTCGGGCTGGCCAGCGCCTCGGCCGGGCAGCTCCCTAGGAGTCGGGGCCGCTCCAGTCGAACGCGAAGTGCTTGCTGGACTTCCCGCTGCGGTTCCAGCTGAAGCCGAAGGCGTCGGCGTGGTCGGTGGTGGCGCGGCCCCAGGTGGCGATCTGGCCTGGTCCGACTTCGGCGCCGGGGGCGTTGTGGAGCTGTACGCGTCCGCCCTCGGGGGAGGTGGGGCCGGTGAGGGCTTCGACGCGGGCGGTGACCCGGCCGGGGATCTCGACGCTCCAGGTCCGGAGGTCGTCGTCGATCTCGACGGTGATGGGGGCGACGTCCATGCCGCGCACCTCGGTCGTGGCGAGTTCGCCGAACTGTTTCGGCCAGCCTCCCACCTGGCCGCTGAAGATCGTGCCGAGTGCGGCGCGCTGCTGCTCGTCGGCGCGCTCGTCGATGAAGAAGGCGGCCCGCCGCCCGCGGCCGGGACACCGGCGATGCCGGACGCCGCCGATCTCGGAGTAGTCGTCCCTCCGAGTAGTCGCCGCCCAGGTGCGCCGCCGCGACCGGGACCCGACCGGGTGTTGTCGTCGGCGGGTGTGTGCTGTCCTGGAGGGACCAGGCAGGAGAGCAGCATGCGTACCGTGACCGTGGAGAAGCAGCCGCTGCGGACCGGGGTGCTGATGCCCGCCCGGGAGTTGGCCGTGGCGTGGGGCCTGATCGTGGTGATCGCGGGGCTGGCCTGGGTGTTCACGGTCGGGCAGGCCCGGGACATGGGCATCGAGCCCGGCACGATGGGGATGGCGCTGCCGCTGTTCCTGGTGCTGTGGCTGGCGATGATGGCGGCGATGATGCTGCCGTCCGTCGCGCCGGTGGCGGTGACCTGGGCCCGCGCCATCGGCCGGCAGTCGAGCGGCGCGGAGCGGGCAGCGCGGACCACCGAGTTCCTGGGCGGCTACCTGTTGGCGTGGACGGCTTTCGGGCTGCTGGCGTACGGCGGCCTCGCGCTCACCGGTGACCTGGTGGACCGTGAACCGGACGCCGGGAAGTGGATCGGCGCTGCCGCCTTCGCCCTCGCCGGGCTGTACCAGCTGGGTCCGCTGAAGTACGTGTGCCTGCGGCACTGCCGCAGCCCGATCACCCAGCTGATGCGCTACGCGTCCTTCCGCCCGCCGGGGCGGGACCTACGCGTCGGGCTGCACCACGGCGGGTACTGCCTGGGCTGCTGCTGGGCGCTGATGCTGGCGCTGGTCCCGCTCGGAGTGATGAACGTGGCCGCGATGGCGGCCATCGCGGTGGTGATCTTCCTGGAGAAGCTGTGGCGCCGCGGGCCACAACTGGCCCGGGTCGCGGGGGTGGCGTTCCTGGTCCTGGCAGTACTGGCACCGTTCCAGAGCTGGCTGCTGCCGGGGCTCACCCCGAGCGACATGATGTAGCGCGCCGACCTGCACCCCGTCGGGTTCGACGACGCGGCCGCCGCTCCGCGCCGGGTCTCACGGGCGGCGGACGTAGGAGAGGGTGAAGGCGCCGTCGGTGGGGACGCCGGCCGGGTTGAGGCAGTCGACGTCGATGCGTACTACCGGCAGGGTCTGGTAGTCGCCGATCCAGCCGAGCATGCAGTAGCCGCTGCCGCCGTTCGCGCTGACTTGGACGTTGCCGCCGTACGTACCGCCGGTCGTCCAGGTCAGCCGGTAGTTGCCGGGGCCGAGGCGGGTGATGGTGGGTCGGGTGCCGTCCGCGCTGTAGGAGTGGGCGGTGTCGAGCGTCTGGTTGGACGGGTCCGCGGACGTGCTGGCGGCGTTCGCGGCCGGGACGGACGGGTCGCCGTGCAGTCCCTCCCCGTCGACGTACGACAGCAGCCACTGGGAGTCGGCCGGCTGCGCCACCGGGGACGAGCCGATGGCCCAGCAGGTGACGGGGACGACCAGCGCGCCGCCCTGCGTCGCGGTCTGATCCGGCTGGCAGTGCACGGGAGTGCCGGTGCCGTACGGGGTGATCTGCACGTGGCCGGTGTTCGGGGCGAACGCCGCGCCGGCGAGGAGCACCCGGTAGCGGCCGGTGCCGTCGTGCAGGACGCGGACCGTCCCGCCCGCCGAGTTGACGGTGCCGCTGTTGGCCACCGGGTTGAGAGCAGTGGCGCCACCCGGGGCGTCGTAGCGCACCGTCGCGTACGGCCGCCCGCCGCCGGTGGAGGCGGTGAAGAACACCGTGTGCCACCAGTCGATCGGCGCGCCGTTCTCGTCGAAGCAGCGGACCCGGACCAGTTCGTCGCGCCCGGACGGGCCGTACTCGGCGACCGTGCAGGTCCGGCCGCGGGTGTTGATCCGGTAGGCGGTGGCGTGGGCGATCCCGGTCGTGGAGGCCAGCCCGGGCAACCGGACCTGGTAGTCGCCGGTGGCGGTACGGGTGACGGTGGCCTCGGCCCCGGCCGCGTCGGTGGACCACTGCCAGCTGGGCGCCAACTCGGTGGGCACACCCAGTGGCGCCTCACTGGCCGAGGCGAGGTTGACGTACGCGTAGCCCCAGTGCGCCCGCCCGTCCGACGGCCCGCCCGTACCGCCGCCGCCCGTCGTACCGCCGCCGCTCGTGCCGCCGTTCCCGCCGGACGGCTGGGACGGAACGCCGCCGCCGGAGGAACCGCCACCGCCCGGCCCACCGCCGTCGGGGGGTCCGTCGCCGGGCGGCAGGCTGGTGGGCGGACCGCTCGGCACGGGGTCGCCGGTCGGTGAGCCGGTCGGCGGCGCACCCGACGGACTCGCGGTCGAGGACGGGTCGCTGCCTGCGGTGCCGCCGGGCGTGGGACTCAGCGTCCGGGTGGCCCGGGGCGGCGGAGCGGTGCCCGGATGCCCGTTGTGCGGGGCGTCCCCGCCGAGCGACGCCCCCAGCGCCACCACCAGCGCCGTCAGCGCGGCCGCCGCCCCTTTGACCATCGGCGCGAACTGCTCCGACGTCGGTCCCGGTGACACCGCCAACTGGCGGGCCACAGCCGGCGCCCCGCGGACCAGCCGCACCGGAGCACCCCACCACGACCCGCCGCCCGGCACGTGCCCGACCGTCGCTGATGGACCGTCAGATCCTGGGCTCTCAGCTGAAGTTGTCGATCCGTCAGGGACCGGACGAGAGCTGCGCGGAGCCGGGCGGTCGGTGTCCGGCCGGTCGTCGCGGCCGCGGGTGGTGCCGGGGTGTCGGTCGAACTCCTCGGAGAACCACCAGGCGCCCAGCAACAGCGCCGGTACCGCCACGAGTTCCGCCCGGGTACCCAGGTGCAGGGCGAAGGGCAGTGCCGGGCGATCAGGGTCGGCGGGCAGCTCGGGGAGCAGGCCGGCCGGTACGAGGTGGGCCAGCCGGCGCCGCAGGAAGGCTTCGTCCTCGGCCACCGCCGCCGCCTTGTCGTCCTGGCCCAAGGTGACGTGGTGGAAGCGGAGATGGCCGAGCAGGGTGAGCAGCAGCGGCCCGTTCGTCCGGAGGTCCTGCTCGCTCAGGCGTTGCTGCACGTCCACGGCTTCCCGCGTGTGCCGGATCGCCTGCGCGTCGCGGTCGGTTCCGGCGTGCCGGGCGGCCATCGCGATGATCGCGCCACAGTTGCCCAGGGCCCGCGCCAGGTCGGGCTCGTAGCGGAAGGGCTGCGCCGCGGCCGGGGCCCGTCCGATGCGCACCGCCTCCTCTGCCGCGGCCTCCGCCTCGGCCCACCGCTCCGGTTCCCCCCGGTCCGCGGTACGGCCGAGCAGCGCGGCGAGGTTGCCGAGCGCGAGTGCGAGGTCGGCGGAAATCTCGGTGACGGTCTCGGCGGCAATCTCGTTCCCGGCCCCGGCGAGGGTCTCGGACGCGGCCCTGGTGCGGACCTCGGTGCCGGCCTCGGCGGGTGATTCGCGGTCGGGCGTACCGGCCGCCGTGGCCCGGGCGAGCAGGCGCCGCCGGACGGCGACCGCCTCCTCGGTGGCGGCCAGCGCCTCGGGCCAGCGGCCGGCACGCTCGTACTCGTCGCCCAGGTTGGTCAGCGACACCGCCAACCCGCCCTCGTAGCGGGCCGGATCGGTGGCGACCAGCTCGCGCCTCATCGCCACCGCCTCCTCGGTGTGCGCCACCGCCTCGGGCCAGTTCCCCACCTGCGCGTACCGGTGGCCGAGGCTGCTGAGTGCAGCCGCCAGCGCGGGCGCCTCGGCCGCCGGGTCCAGGGCCGCGCGGGTGCGACGGGCGGCGAGCGCCTTCTCGGCCGCCTCCACGGCCTCCTCGTGGCGGCCGGCGTCCGAGAGGCGTCGGCTGAGTCGGGCGTACACCTCGGCGTGGATGGCGAGGTCGGTGGTAGCGGCGACCCGTCCCGGTGCCAGGTGGGCGGCGAGCGCGGCGGCTCCGGCGTCGAGGTCGGTGTGGCGGGTGTCGGGCAGCACGCGGTCGACGGCGTCGAGCAGGTCGCGGTCGAGCAGGCGGAGCACGTGGAGTTCGGTCAGGCCGATCAGGGCGGCGCTGCTGCCTCGGAGCAACAGCTGGGGTTCGGCAGTCAGCAACGGTGACAGCACGTCAGTCGCGAGGTGCGGCCAGCGGCCGGCCGATTCGACCAGCACGGTCAGCGCACTGCGGCTCCAGGGCGCCGGCTGGTCGTCGTCGGCCACGAGCAGCAACCGGACCGCGTGCGAGGCCCACGATCCCGCCAGTTCCGACAAGTGGGATCCCGCGGGTCCCACCAGGCCGCCGCTCCCGTCCTCCTCGACGAACCCGTCCTCGACGAACCCCTCCTCGACGAACCCGTCCTCCCCGTACCGCTCCGCGAACAGCCCGACCGCGGTGCCGACGGGCGCGACGGTGCGGCCGATCAGGTCCTCGCGCAGGTGGTCGGGGCTCAGCGGTTCCAGGACGAGGTTGCGGCGTGACGGGTAGCACAGCTCGTAGTGGTCGAGCAGGACGGTCGCGGCCGCCAGGGTGTCGGCGAGTCCGACCCGTTGCAGGGCCAGGACGGCGTCCGGTCGGGCGAGCGGGCCGGTCAGGGCGGCCGTGAAGGCGACTCGGGCCATCGTGCTCGCGGGCGTCGCCGTCGGGCCCAGGCGCTTGAACAGGGTTGCCCAGTAGTCGAATTCGCGGTCGAGCAGGTAGGCGGAGGCAGCCCTGGGGCCGGCGGGTGCGTCCGCTCCGCGCCGGGCGGCGTCGACGGCCACCAGCGCGGCCAGGTGCACGGTCAGCACCTGCGCGTAGTCGGGATCGCTGGTCAGGGTGGCGGGCGGGTCGATCCGCCCGGCCTGCTCGACCGGCAGGCCGAGCACGGTGGCGAAGCTCTCGCACGCCTGCCGGAACAGGGCGGCGCGGTCGGCGGGGTCGGCGGCCAGGGGCGGCAGCTCGAACCGCGCGGCGGACGCGTGCAGGTACCTTCCGACCCAGGAGGCGACCTCCGTCCACCACGGCCCCGCCGGACGGGACACCAGCAGCACCCGGAGCCGGGGCGAGCCGTGCAGCGCCCGGTCGGCCAGCAGTCGCTGGAGGTCCTTCGCGGGCAGCCGCTCCGCGTTGTCCACCACCAGCAGGACGCCGATCGGGCCGGCCGGTGGCAGGTCGGGCGCGGCGGTGGGCAGCACGTCCTCGACGGCCCGCCACACCGTCCAGCCGAGCTCGCTGCTCGCCTCGGCGAACTCGGCCGCCAACCGCGACTTTCCTCGCCCGCCCGGCCCGTGCAGCAGCAACACCCGGGTCCGGCCGTCCAGCCCGTCGCTGTGCGGCTTCGGCTCGCCGGTGAGCCACTTCTTCAGCCGGTCGAACTGCTTGCGCCGGCCGGTGAACGGGACGACGGCGTGCCGGGCCTCCAGCAGCGTGGACGGGTTGGCCAAGGGCCGCCTGGCGGTGAGGGCAGTGTGCTCCGGGTCCGGGGCCTGGCCGGGTGCCTCCCAGCGTTCCGCGCGCGGGTCGAACTCCTCGATCCGGTACGCGGCCGCGCTCTCCTGGACGATCGTGGTGACGTTGTTGTGGTGGCCCCCCACGACCGTCAGGTTCCGCTCGACCCGGTTCCCGGAGACGTTGACCCCGGTCCACTGCCCGCCCGGATCGGATGTGCTCATCTGCTGTCGCCGGGGCCGATCCGGTTGTGGTTGCCGGTCACGACCGTCAGCGATCCACCGACCTCGTTGTCGCGGACCGTGACGGTGGTGGTGGTCGGGGCGGCAGTGAAGTCCTTTAGCAGGTGGCGCAGTTGCGCCGCGGCCTGCTCGATCCGCTCCGCGGCCAGACTCTCCAGCTCGTCCTCGAAACGCACCTGCCACCGCGCCCGCTGGTCCGCGATCAGGCGCTCGTCGTCCGCGGCTCCGGGAGCGGTCAGGACGCGCGCGGTGTCGTCCAGCCGCGCCAAGGTGGTCCGCCGGCGCTCGGCGTCGTCGCCGCCGAACCATCCGCCGATCCGGCTCCGCAACCCCGTCCAGGCATCCGTCCCGGCCGCCTGCACCACCGCGGTGCCCCCTGCCGCGGCCAGCGCCGCCAACGCCTCGGGCAACATCGCCGTACCCCCTCAAGCCAGCGTGTCGTCTCGACGACGGTACCGCTGCCCCGCCCGCCTGCGCACCGACTTCGGATAGTCCATCTCCCGTGCGAGACAAGACAGTTATGAAATCAGCCGCCCTGTCGGCCGGGCCTCCTCATCTCGCCGGGTCGGACCGCTCCGTGCGGAGCATCGAGAAGATCACCTGGTCGTGCCAGCGGCCACCGCGCCACTGGGCGGAGCGCAGCACCCCCTCCTGCACGAACCCCGCCTTCTCCAGGGCGCGTTGCTCGGCGAGGTTGGCGCAGTCCGTCCAGGCCTGGAGCCGTTCGGCCCTGGTGTGGTCGAAGAGGTACTCGGCCAGCAGCCGCTGCGCCCGCGTGCCTATGCCGCGCCCCTGCGCGGCGGGCACCAGTCCGATCGCCAGCGTCCAGCACGCGGAGGTGTCGGGCCGCCCCCAGCTGCCGGGGAACCACTTCACCCGGCCCACCGTCCGGCCCGCGTCCGCGACGGACAGCACGCCGCCGTCCGGGCCGAGCAGCCCGTTCTCCGCGAATCCGCGACGCAGGCCGCTCGGTGCGCGGTAGCCGAACCACTGGTACGGGCCGACGCCTTCGGGTCGGCTGAACTCACGCTCGAACAGGTCGAGGTCGTCGGCGGTGACGGGGCGCAGGGTGATCTCGTCCGGCATGCGGCGGCTCCTGGTCTTCTCGGCCGGCCCCCGCATCTCGGCAGGGTTCGGCGGGCACGGCAACGGGTGTCCACCCGACCCTGCCATACCGGCCGGTAGGGCACGCAGGGCCGGGCCGGATTCGCCCGAACCGAGCCGACATTCCGTCAGGACCCCGACCACCGCACGTGGCTGACGCGGCGCAGCAGCCCCGGAACGCAGCACGGACGCGGTTCAGCTGTCCAAGCGGCGCTTGCTCAGCCAGGCGACCATCTCGGGGTCGTGGTGGTCGAAGAACAGGGTGCTGCCGGTGTCGAGGGCGGCGATGGCGGCCAGCTGGTCGTCGGTGAGGCGGAAGTCGAAGACGTCGATGTTCTGCGCCATCCGGTCGGGGTTGACGGACTTGGGGATGGTGACGATGTCGCGCTGGATCAGCCACCGGAGCACGACCTGGGCCACGGACTTGCCGTGCGCGTCGCCGATGCCGGCGAGCACGGGGTGGGTGAACAGGTCGTTCCGGCCTTCGGCGAAGCCGCCCCACGCCTGGTGCTGGACGCCGTGCGCGCGCATCAACGCGTGGTCGGCGTCGCGCTGGTGGAAGGGGTGGGTCTCGATCTGGTCGACCTGCGGGGTGATCTCGTTGTTGAGGATCAGGTCCAGCAGCCGGTCGGGGTGGAAGTTGGCGACGCCGATCGCCTGCGCCAGGCCCTCGCGGTTCGCGGCCTCCATGGCGCGCCACTGGCCGTACACGTCGCCGTAGGGCTGGTGCATCAGGTACAGGTCGACGTGGTCCAGGCCGAGCTTGGCGAGGGACGTCTCCAGGGCGCGGCGGGCGTTGTCCTGGGCGGGGGCGTCCTGGACCCACAGCTTGGTGGTGACGAACAGCTCCTCGCGCGGGATTCCGCTGTTCTTGACGGCGCGGCCGACGGCCTCCTCGTTGCCGTAGGCGGCGGCGGTGTCCAGCAGCCGGTACCCGGCGGCCAAGGCGTCGGTGACGGCCTGCTCGGTCCGGTCGGCGGGGATCTGGTAGACGCCGAAGCCGAGGACCGGCATCCGGAGGCCGTTGTTGAGGGTGACGTGCTGCATTGGTGGTGTTCCTTGCTTCTCAGGTGCGTTGCGGGTGCCGGGGCAGGCACCCCCCGGTCACCTGACCAGCCAACCGCGTTCCGGCCCCCGGTGGGGCGGTCAAGCAGACCCTGACGGGGTCCCCCACGCCCGCGCCCGTACGCGGCGACCGGTCGTAGGGTCGGGTTATGGACCGACGCAGCGAGATCCGCGACTTCCTCACCACCCGCCGGGCCCGCGTCACCCCTGAGCAGGCCGGCCTCGTCCTCTCCCCGCTCTCCGGAGCGCGCCGCGTCCCAGGCCTGCGCCGCGAGGAGGTCGCCCAGCTCGCCGGCGTCAGCGTCCCGTACTACACCCGCCTGGAACGCGGTGACGCCCGCGGCGCCACCGACGCCGTCCTGGACGCCATCGCCCGTACGCTCCGCCTCGACGACGCCGAACGAACCCATCTCTTCGACCTCGTCCGGGCCGCCAACGCCGCCAACGCCTCGGGCACCGCAACGCCGTCCCGGCCAGCCCGGCAGCCCGTCCGTCCCGGCCTGCGCCACCTCGTCGAGGCGATCAGCGGCGTCCCCGCCTACGTCCGCAACGCCCGCCTCGACCTCCTCGCGGGCAACACCCTCGCCCGCGCGCTGTTCGCCCCCGTCTTCGACAGCCCCGCCCGACCCGCGAACGCCGCCCGCTTCACCTTCCTCGACCCCGCCGCCCCCGCGTTCTACCCCGACTGGGACGCCGTCGCCGACCAGAACGTCGCCACCCTGCGCGCCGAAGCCGGCCGCAACCCCTACGACAAGGCACTGTCCGACCTGATCGGCGAACTCTCCACCCGCGGCGGCGACCCCTTCCGCGGGCGCTGGGCCCGGCACGACGTCCGCCATCACCGCGCCGGCGCGAAACGCATCCACCACCCCCTCGTCGGCGACCTCACCTTCACCTACGAGACCACTCGGCTCACCGCCGACGACGGCCTCTACCTCATCCTCTGCGCCGTCCCACCCGGCAGCCGCGACGCCGAAACCCTCGACCTCCTCGCCAGCTGGAACGCCTCCGCACCGACAGCCTCACCCTCCAGCACCTGACACGACCACCGGTGGGGCGGCGCCGGTCTGCTGACCGAGCATCACCCGGCCGCGATCCGGTGGACGACCCGAACGGTCGGAGTCAGCTCTCCCCCTGGCGTCGTGGGTGGCTGGTCTCGCTGTCCGGGTCCGGTGGTATCCATGGCCCCATGGATACCACCGGACCCGGCGACGTCGCCGCGCTGCGCGCGGCCTTCGGTGTCGACGACGGCGGCGAGTCGACGCTCGGATGGGACGCGGTGCACGCGTTCGATCGTGTTGGGAACCGACGGCTGCGGCATGTACTGGCACCTCATCGTCACCGACCCGCACCGCGGACACGTCTGGAACATCAGCCCTGGTTCGACGCTGCCGAGCACGACTGCTGATGCGTCAGGACGTTCAGCAACTCGCGGCTACCGCTTCCGCACCGCGTAGGTCAGGTGCGTCACCCGCGTCGTCGGGTCCGAACGGACCGGTTCCAGGGCGATGCTGGACGCGTCCACGCCGTCGAACAGGCGGGTGCCGCCGCCGAAGAGTACGGGTGACAGCGTGATCGAGAACTCGTCGACCAGACCGGCGTTCAGGTACTGCAGGATCGTCTCGCCGCCGCCGGCGATGCGGACGTCCCGGTCGCCGGCTGCGTCGCGGGCCTGGTCGAGGGCGCGCTCGATACCGTCGTTGACGAAATGGAACGTGGTGCCGCCGGGCCGCTCCCACGGGTCGCGTGGGGTGTGGGTGACGACGAAGACCGGGGTGTGGAACGGCGCTTCCTCCGGCCACGCGAGTTCGCCGAAGTCGAACATCCGCTTGCCCATGACGCTCGCTCCGGTGCGCTCGAACGTCTCCCGCGCGATGTCGTTGTCGCGGCCCTCCTCCCCGCCCTCGCCCAGCTTCACGTTCTCCCGGAAGAACCGCAGCGGGAAGATCCACTGCTGCAGCTCGGTCCACTGCGCCATCCAGCGCCGGACGTGCGGGTCGTCCTGCTTCTCGGGCGTGAAGAAGTCCTCCACGGGTACGGGTTCGGGCGCGATGAACCCGTCCAGCGACATCGACACGCTGAAGAACACCTTGCCGGCCATCAGTCCTCGTCTCCATTCCGCATGGTCTCGGTGACGTAGGCGGCCAGGTTGCCCAGGGTCTGCCGGCCACCCTCGATCGCGTGGTACTTCTCGACCGCCTCGGCGCGCAGTTCCTTCGTCGGGAACACCGTGCGCATCTCCAGCCGGGTCGCCGCGCCCTCCGGCGCGAAGGTCAGCACCGACTCGAAGGCGTTCGGGTCGTCGCGGAACTCGCCGTGCAGCAGCTCGATCCGCTCCGGCGGTGCGATCCGCATCCACCGGATCCACTCGGCGTAGTCGGTCCCGTCCGGCCCGTGCATGACGAAGTGCCACTCGCCGCCCTCGCGGAACTCGAAGGACCGCGTGGTGGTGGTGAACCCGTTCGGACCCCACCACCCCGACAGGTGCCGGACCTCGGTGAACGCCTCGAACACCAGCTCCCGCGGGGCGTCGATCACCCGGGACACCACGATCTCCCGATCCGCCGCCGCCACCATCGCCGACTCCGACCCAGACCCCGGCTCCGACCCCATCTCTGCCCCCGCGCGCGTTCCCTGCACTGCCCCTGCCATCGCTCAGTCCTCCCGCCGTGCCTGCTTGAGGTCCTGCACGTACGTGTCGAGCCGGTCGAAACTCTCGTTCCAGAACCGCTCGAACCCGCCGACCCACTCGTGGACCGGCCGCAGCCCGGCCGCGTCCAGGCCGTAGAGCCGCTGCTTGCCCGCCTCCCGGACCCGCACCAGCCCCACCTCGCGCAGCACCCGCAGGTGCTTGGAGGCTCGCGGCTGGCTCATCCCCAACTCCTCGGCCAGCTCGGTCACCGGCCACTCACCCGCCCGCAGCAGCGCCAGGATGTCCCGGCGCTGCGGCTCGGCTATCGCGTTGAACGCGTCCGAGGTCGTCGCTGCTCGTGCCATGCCAGCCATCATATGCCGATATCGGCATACATCAAGTGGACTCAGCCACGCGCGCCGACCGGCGTCGCCGCCAGGGCCGTCACGGAGCCCAGTACCGGGCCAGCGCGCCCTGCTGGTACGCGGTCGGCCTGACGTCGAGGTCACCGGAGAAGGGCCGGTCCAGGACGAGCACCAGCAGCAGGCTGAAGCCGATGAGCGCGGCGACGGAGGAGACGAAGACCAGCTGGATCCGCAGGCGGCGCATGCCGTAGAGCGCGGTGAACGGGATCAGGACGAACGCCCCGCCGAAGACCAGGATCTGCAGCAGCGGCGGGAGTTCCTGCTCGGCCATGGTCAGCCGGGCGCGCCGCTGGGCGGCGACGTCGTTGAGCCGGTCCGCGGCCTCCTGGTAGAAGACCTGCTCGCGCGCGGTCGCGGGCTCGTACGCCTGGAGCGCGTCGAAGGCGCCCTGCAGGCGGTCGGCGGTGGCCCCGTAGCTGGGCTGTCCGACGCGCATCCGGGGCCACTGGTCCTCCACCACCGCGTGGACGTAGGCGCTCAGCGCGGCGTCGACCCGGGCGCCGGCCGCGGGCGGGAAGGCGGCGGCGTCGCGGGAGATCAGCGACACGTCGGTGGCCTCGGTCGCGACGATGGTGTTCGTGGTGTCCAGCTGCGTCCAGAGCGTGACGATGACGAACGCGAGGATGATCCCGTAGATCGCGCCGAACATCCCCAGCGTCACGCCGACCATGTCGTTGTGCTCCCCGTGGGCCAGTTGCGGGTATCTGCGGCGCAGCAGCACGCTCCCGACGACGGCGAGGACGACGGTCCCGCCGACGGTGAGGACGGCCAGGGTGAAGGTGCCGAAGTGGTTGAGCAGCCAGAGTGACATGGGCGGGAAGCCTAGGGACCGGACGATCACCCGGAGCGCCCGCCGACCGGGCACGGGGCGCTGATCTGGGCTCACGTGCCCGCGCCATCACCCCATCGGGTGACGGTCCGTCAGGCCGGGTCACCCGGCATTCCGGGATGCCGCCGAACGGGGCGGGTGCCCGTGTGTCGGTCCCGGCATCGGCGCGGCCGGTGTCAGGGTGGGAAACCCGTTCCAGTGTGGAGGTGCCGAGTGCCTGGCGTCCCGCTGTTGTCCCTGCGCGGGATCACCAAGAGCTTCGGGACCGTGCAGGTCCTCGACTCGGTGGATCTGCGGGTGGAGCACGGCGAGGTGCTGGGCCTGGTCGGTGACAGCGGGTCGGGCAAGAGCACGCTGGTCAACGTCGTCTCGGGGGCGGGTCCGGCGGATGCGGGGACGGCGGAGTGGGACGGCCTGCCGGTCGAGCTGCGGCGGCCCGTCGACGCCCGGCGCCTCGGCATCGCCACGGTGTACCAGGACCTGGCGCTGGTCGACCGGTTGGACGTGGTCGCCAACCTGTACATCGGCCGTGAATTACGGCGGTTCGGGGTGCTGCGGGAGATCGAGATGGAGAAACGTTCCATCGCCCTGCTCGAGCAGCTGTCCATCCGCCTTCCCAGCGTCCGGATCCCCGTGCGGGCCCTGACCGCCGAGCAGCGCCAGTCCGTCGCCATCGCGCGGGCGCTGATCGGCCGGCCGCGGCTCGTGGTCCTGGACGAGCCGACCTCCTCGCTCCCCCTGGAGCAGACCGCGCTCGTGCTCGACCTGATCGGCCGGCTGCGGGAGCGCGGCCACGCCGTGGTCATGATCAGCCACAACCTGGACGACATCCAGGCCGTCGCCGATCGCATCGCGGTGCTCCGACTGGGCCGCAACAACGGCGTGTTCGAGACCAGGTACGCCAGCCAGGAGCAGATCACGGCGGCCATCAGCGGCGGCCAGCGGCTCGCGGCGACCCTCCAGCAGAGCCTGCTGCCCCGGGGTCTGCCGGACCAGGACGCCGTCGAGGCCGCGCACCGCTACCTCCCCGCGCACGGCGGCGTGGGCGGGGACTGGTTCGACGTGATCCCGCTCTCCAGCGCCCGGGTCGCGCTGGTGGTCGGCGACGTGGTCGGCCACGGCGTCCACGCCGCGGCCACCATGGGACGGCTGCGCACCGCCGTGCACAACCTCGCCATGCTCGACCTGCCGCCGGACGAGCTCCTCACCCACCTCGACGAGGTGGTCAGCCGGATCGACGAGGAGGAGACGAGGGGCGGCCGCGAGGGCGCCGTCATCGGTGCCACCTGTCTCTACGCCGTCTACGACCCCGTCTCGCGCCGCTGCCAACTCGCACGCGCCGGGCACCTGCCCGCCGTCCTGGTCCACCCCGACGGCACCGTCGACATCCCGGACACGCCCGCCGGCCCGCCGCTCGGACTGCGCGGCCTGCCGTTCACCACGGTCGGGCTCGACATCCCCGAGGGCAGTCAACTGGTCTTCTACACCGACGGGTTGGTGGAGTCGCGGACCAGCGACATCGATGTCGGCCTGGACCGGCTGTGCGCCGCGCTCGCCCACCACCCCGAACGCACTCCGGAACAGGCCTGCCAGGCGGTCCTGGACGCCATGGTCCCGCCCAACCCGGCCGACGACATCGCCCTGCTGATCGCGCGCACCCGGGCCCTGCCCGCCGACCGGATCGCCGCCTGGAGCGTCCCGCCCGACCCCGCGGCGGTCGCCGACGCCCGGGCCGCCGCCATGGCCCAGCTGCGCCGGTGGGGCCTGGAAGACCTGGAACTGGGCACCGAACTGATCCTCAGTGAGCTGGTCACCAACGCCATCCGGTACGGCGCCGCCCCGATCGAGGTGCGCCTGCTGTACGGGCGGACGCTGATCTGCCAGGTCTCCGACGCCAGCAGCACCTCGCCGCGGATCCGGCTGGCCTCCGCCACCGACGAGGGCGGCCGCGGCCTCTTCCTGGTCGGGCAGCTCGCCACGCGCTGGGGCACGCGGTACACGGAGACCGGGAAGGTCATCTGGGCCGAGCTGAAGCTCCCCTGACCTCCGCGCTCCCCAAGTGGGAGAGCGCTCTCCCTACAAGATCAGGATGAATGCCCCGCCGGACGAGCCAACCTCGCATCACTTCATAAACGCAAACTCCCCTGAATCTAGGACGATTTGACCGGCTTTGCCCTGTCCTGACGCAAGGTCATTCGCAGCCGTGTGCGCACAAGCCTTGACGCCGGATTCCGCCTCCCGGAAGACTCACGCAGAGAGCGCTCTCCACTGCGTTCCACCCCCACCCACCCCACCGCTCACAGCAGGAGGAGCCATGCGGCTCGCCGCTCCCCCTTCCGGTGTCCCCATCCGCCGGACGTCCGCCGTCCTCGCCGCCGCGGCTCTGGTCGCCGGCGCCGCCCTGACCCTCCCGAACACCGCGCACGCCGCGGACACGCTGCTCTCCCAGGGCAAGACGGTCACCGCGTCCTCGACCGAGAACGCCGGCACCCCGGCGGCCGACGCCGTCGACGGCAACCTCGGCACCCGCTGGTCCTCGGCCGCCTCGGACCAGCAGTGGCTGCAGGTCGACCTGGGCGCCGTGGCCACCATCAGCAAGGTGCAGCTCAACTGGGAGACCGCGTACGGCAAGGCGTACCAGATCCAGACGTCCAACGACGGCACCACCTGGACCACGATCTACTCCACCACCACCGGCGCCGGCGGCAACGAGTCGCTGACCGTCTCCGGCTCCGGCCGCTACGTCCGGATGAACGGCGTCACCCGCGGCACCGGATACGGCTACTCCCTCTGGGAGTTCCAGGTCTACGGCACCATGGGCGGCACGCCCACCACCTGCGCCACCACCAACGCCGCGCAGGGCAAGCCCGCCACCGCCTCCTCGACGGAGAACGCGGGCACCCCGGCCTCGTCCGCGGTCGACGGCAACAACGGCACCCGCTGGTCCTCGGCCGCCGCGGACCCGCAGTGGCTGCAGGTCGACCTCGGCTCGGTCCAGCAGGTGTGCCAGGTGGACCTGCGCTGGGAGGCCGCGTACGGCAAGGCGTACCAGATCCAGACGTCCAACGACGGCACCACCTGGACCACGGTCTACTCCACCACCACGGGCGCCGGCGGCAACGAGTCGCTGACCGTCTCCGGCTCCGGCCGCTACGTCCGGATGTACGGCACCCAGCGCGGCACCGGGTACGGCTACTCGCTGTGGGAGCTGGGCGTGCACACCGGCGGCGGCTCGACCGTCCCGCCGGTGCAGGGCGGCGGCGACCTCGGCCCGAACGTGCTGGTCTTCGACCCGTCCACGCCGAACATCCAGGCCACGGTCGACGACGTCTTCAAGAAGCAGGAGTCCGCGCAGTTCGGCGACGGCCGCTACGCGCTGCTGTTCAAGCCCGGCACGTACAGCAACATCAACGCCCAGATCGGCTTCTACACCTCGATCGCGGGCCTGGGCCTGAGCCCGGACGACACCACCTTCAACGGCGACGTGACCGTCGACGCGGGCTGGTTCAACGGCAACGCCACGCAGAACTTCTGGCGCTCGACCGAGAACCTGCACCTGAAGCCGGTCAACGGCACCGACCGCTGGGCCGTCGCGCAGGCCGCGCCGTTCCGCCGGATGCACGTCGAGGGCGGCCTCAACCTCGCCCCGTCCGGCTACGGTTGGGCGTCCGGCGGCTACATCGCCGACTCGAAGATCGACGGCCAGATCGGCAACTACTCGCAGCAGCAGTGGTACACCCGCGACAGCTCCATCGGCGGGTTCTCCAACGGCGTGTGGAACCAGGTCTTCTCCGGCGTGCAGGGCGCCCCCGCCCAGGGCTTCCCGAACCCGCCGTACACCACGCTCGACAGCACCCCGGTCTCCCGCGAGAAGCCGTTCCTGTACCTCGACGGCAACGACTACAAGGTGTTCGTGCCCGCCAAGCGCACCAACGCCACCGGCGCCTCCTGGGGCAACGGCGCGCCGCAGGGCTCCTCGCTGCCGCTGAACCAGTTCTACGTGGTCAAGCCCGGCGCGACCGCCGCCACCATCAACCAGGCGCTCGCCCAGGGCCTCAACCTGCTCTTCACCCCGGGCGTCTACCACGTCGACCAGACCATCAACGTCACCCGCCCCGACACCGTGGTGCTCGGCCTGGGCCTGGCCACCATCGTCCCGGACAACGGCGTCACCGCGATGAAGGTCGCCGACGTCGACGGCGTCAAGCTGGCCGGCTTCCTGATCGACGCCGGCGCGGTCAACTCGCCCAGCCTGCTGGAGATCGGCACCGCCGGCTCCTCGGCCGACCACTCCGCCGACCCGACCAGCATGCAGGACGTCTTCGTCCGGATCGGCGGCGCGGGCCCCGGCTCCGCCACCGCCGCGGTCGTCGTGAACAGCAACAACGCGATCATCGACCACACCTGGATCTGGCGCGCCGACCACGGCGCGGGCGTCGGCTGGAACGTCAACCCGTCCGACTACGGCCTGCTGGTCAAGGGCAACAACGTGCTGGCCACCGGCCTGTTCGTCGAGCACTTCAAGAAGTACGACGTCGAGTGGTCCGGCAACGGCGGCAAGACGATCTTCTTCCAGAACGAGAAGTCGTACGACGCCCCGAACCAGGCCGCCGTCCAGAACGGCAACACCAAGGGCTTCGCCGCCTACAAGGTCGACGACAACGTCACCACCCACGAGGGCTGGGGCCTCGGCTCGTACTGCTACTACAACGTCGACCCGACCATCGTGATGGACCACGGCTTCGAGGTCCCGAACACCCCGGGCGTCAAGCTCCACGACGCCCTGGTGGTCTCCCTCGGCGGCAACGGCCAGTTCCTGCACGTCGTCAACAACACCGGCGCCCCCACCTCCGGCACCGGCACCACCCCCTCGAACGTCATCTCCTACCCGTAACGCCCCTCGCAGGCCCGGCGGCCACCGCCCCCACCCGGGGCGGTGGCCGCCCCGCGTCATCCGTCACCGATCGCCGCCCGCAGGCGCCGGAGCCCGTCCCTGGTCCGGGTCTTGACGGTTCCCAGCGGAACCCCGAGGGCCGCCGCGATCTCGCGCTGGGAGTACCCGCCGTAGTAGGCGAGCACCAGCGATTCGCGCTGCACCGCGCTCAGCCCGGCCAGCGCCCGCCGCACCCGCGCCGCGTCGAGCGTCCGCAGCACGCACTCGGCCGCCGACTCCGCCACCGGGCGCTCCGCCCTGACGACCCGTCGCTCGCGCTCCGCCGCGGCCCGCACGGACCTGACCCGGTCGACGGCCCGCCGGTGCGCGATCGTGCCCACCCACCCGGTCACCGACCCGCGCCCGCACCGGTACGACGGCGCCGACCGCCACACCTCGAGCAGCACCTCCTGCGCCACTTCCTCGGCCTGCGCGGGATCCCGCACCACCCGCAACGCGATGCCGTGGACCAGCGGCGCGACCGCTTCGTAGAGCTCGGCGAAGGCACTCCGGTCCCCGCGCGCGACGCGCGCCATCACAGCGCGGAGCTCGTCGACAGCGCGGAGCTCGTCGACCGGCACCGGCGCCGGAGGCGACTGGAGTGTGGCTGCCATGCTCCACACCGTCCCGCCGGGCCACCCTCGTCCGCGACTTGCCTCGTTCCTGCATCGTTTCCACGAGGCCACCGCCCCCGCTCCGCCGAGAGCACCCAATCCGCATCCGCCGCGGCTCCGAACAGGGGGCGTCACGTTCGTCCGTCGCGGCCGGGTCCGTCCCCGCCGATCCCGGGAGGCCCCCTGATGCTGTCCGTGCCACCGTCGGTCCGGTTCGCCGGTCCGTGGACCGAGGGGGTGCCGCGGTGAGCGCCGTGGTGCACCTGTCGGGCCCGGGCCGGCCGGGGCCCGATCTGAAGGAACTGCTGGGGCGGGTCGCGCTGGGCGACCAGAACGCCTTCGGCAAGCTGTACGACGCGGTGGCGGGGCCGGTGCTCGGGCTGGTGCGGCGCGTGCTCCGTGATCCGGCGCAGTCGGAGGAGGTGGCGCAGGAGGTGCTGTTGGAGGTGTGGCGCAAGGCGGCGCACTACCGCCCGGAGCGGGGCGAGGTGATGGCGTGGGTGCTGACCATCGCCCATCGCCGCGCGGTCGACCGGGTGCGCGCCGCGCAGGCGGCCGCCGACCGGGAGCAGCGCATCGCCGCCGCCTCCCACGCGCCGGCCTACGACGAGGTCGCCGAGCAGGTGGAGGGGCGGCTGGAGCGCGAGCAGGTGCGGCGCTGTCTGACGGGGCTCACCGAGGTGCAGCGCGAGTCGCTGACGCTGGCGTACTTCCGGGGCTTCACCTACCCGGAGGTGGCGCAGCTGCTCGGGATCCCGCTGGGGACCGTGAAGACTCGGATGCGCGACGGGCTGATCCGGCTGCGCGACTGCCTGGGGGTGGGGGTATGAGCGCCGCCGACGTGCACACGCTGACCGGCGCGTACGCCGCACACGCCCTCGATCCCGCCGAGTGCGCGGAGTTCGAGCATCATCTGGAGCACTGCCCGGCCTGCGCCCAGGAGGTCGCCGAGTTCACGGCGACGCTGGCGCGGCTCGGGTCGGCGTCGGCCGTGCCGGTGCCGGCCGAGTTCAAGCAGCGGGTGATGTCCGCGCTGGACACGGTGCGTCAGGAGGCCCCCCGCACTGCGCAGTTGCCCGCCGGGACGCGCCGGGGCCGGCTGCGTCGGACGTGGCCGAGGTTCGCCCTGGCGGCCTGCCTGGCGCTGGCCGTGGGCGCGGGCGGCCTGGCGGTGCAGCAGCACCGGGAGGCGGACCGGGCGCGGGCCCGGGCGACGGCGATGCAGCGGCAGCAGGACCGGATCGCCGATCTGCTCACCGCCCCGGACGCCCGCACCACCTCGGGCGCGGTCGCCGGCGGAACCGGCGTGGCGACCGTCGTGTGGTCGCCGAGCGAGGGCGTCGCCGGGTTCCTGGCCTCCGGCATGCCGCCGCTGGCACCGGGCACCACCTACCAGCTGTGGTTCGACGACCGCGGAACCATGCGACCCGCGGGGCTGATGCCCACCGCGAGCGGGGCGCTGCTGCTGAGCGGCCCGTTGGACGGGGCGTCCGGCGTCGGGGTGACCGTGGAGCCGGCCGGCGGCTCGCCGCATCCGACGGGCGCCCCGGTCGTCCTGCTGTCCTTCGCCTGACGGCCCGCTGACGGCTCGTGAGTAGCGCACTGTCCTTCGCCTGACGCCCCGCTGACGGCTCGTGAGAAGCGCGTCATGAGCCGTCAGCGCGGTGGCGTCCGGCGGGGCGGCAGCGGCAGGAAGCCGCTGGTGCGCGCGGCGTACTCGGCCCAGCCGGGTCGCTGCTGTGCCGTCATCTGCTTCTCCAGCAGCGCCTTTCCGCTGCCGAACGCCAGCAGCCAGGTCATCAGCAGCGGGCAGGGCAGGAGCAGCAGCGCGGCCGGGTGGTGGGCGCCGATCAGGTACAGGCCCCACCAGACGCAGGCGTCGCCGAAGTAGTTGGGGTGTCGGGTGTAGCGCCACAGGCCGCGGTCCATGATCCGGCCGCGGTGGGCCGGGTCGGCCTTGAACCGGGCCAACTGGCGGTCGCCGACGCTCTCGAAGAACAGGCCGACGCACCACAGCGCCGTCCCGGTCAGGTCGAGCGGTCCGAGGCCGTCCGGGAGGTACGCGGCGAGTTGGACGGGCAGCGAGACGAACCAGACGATGGCGGCCTGCAGCAGGTAGACCTTCCGCAGGGCGTAGCGGGTGCGGGCGGGCCCTTCGGGGGCGCGGGCGAGCATCCGGGCGTAGCGGGGGTCCTCGCCGGCGCCGCGGGCGCGCCACCCGATGTGCGCGGACAGGCGCAGGCCCCAGACGGCGACCAGGACGGTGACGAGCAGTCGGCGTCCCGGGTCGCCGTCGCCTGCGGACAGCGCGTACCCGGTGCCGGCGACGGCGGTGAAGGCGATTCCCCAGGCGACGTCGACGCCGCGGTGCCGGCCGCTGCGGACGCCCGCCGCGAAGGCGGCGAGGAACACGGCCAGGGTGGCGCCGGCGGTGGCGGCGAGGTTGACGGCGAACGCCCCGGTGTCCACGGCCGCGCTCATCGCACGCTCCCCTCCCGGGTCAGGAGCAGCTGCTGGACGTCGAGGTAGCCGGTGCGGAAACCCGCCTCCGAGTAGGCGAGGTACAGCTCCCACATCCGCCGGAAGACCTCGTCGAAGCCGAGTGCGGCGACCTGCTCGTGCTGCGCGGTGAAGCGCTCGCGCCACAGTCGCAGGGTCTCGGCGTAGTGCGGGCCGTAGGCCTGGGTGGCGGCGAGCCGCAGGCGGGTGTGGCGGTGGGCGGTCTGCTCGATCGCCCGGACGGAGGGGATCTGGCCGCCGGGGAAGACGTACTTGAGGATCCAGGTGTAGGTGTGGCTGCTGGCGAGCATCCGGTCGTGCGGCATGGTGATCGCCTGCAGCGCGGCCCGTCCGCCGGGGGCCAGCACCCGGTCGAGGGTCTGGAAGTACGCCGCCCAGAACGGTCGGCCGACCGCCTCGATCATCTCGACGCTGACCACGGCGTCGTAGCTGCCCTCGGCCGCGCGGTAGTCGCACAGCCGGACCTCGGCGCGGTCGGCGAGGCCGGCGGCGGCGATCCGGCGGCGGGCGAGGGCGAGTTGCTCCGCGGAGAGGGTGAGGCTGACCACCCGGGCGCCGCGCGCGGCGGCGCGCAGGGCGAGTTCGCCCCAGCCGGTGCCGATCTCCAGCAGCCGGGTGCCGGGGCCGACCCGGGCGAGGTCCAGCAGCAGGTCGATCTTGCGGTGCTGCGCCGCGGCGAGCCCGTCCCGGCTCACCACGGGCTGTCCGGCGCCATCGGTCGGGAAGACGGCCGAGGAGTACGTCATGGTCGGGTCGAGGAACAGCGCGAACAGCTCGTTCGACAGGTCGTAGTGCCGGCGGATGTTGCTGCGGGCGTTGGCGGCGGTGGACAGCTCCGCCTCCGGCGGGCGCTGCACGTAGAGCCGCCGCAGCCACTGCGTGCCGGTGGGCACCAGGGTGTCGGGGGCGGTGGCGAGGGCGGTGAGCAGGGCGACCGGGTCGGGGCTGTCCCAGTCGCCGGCCTGGTAGGCCTCGCCGAAGCCGATCAGGCCGCTCTCGCCGACGCGGTGCAGGAACGCCCGCGGGTGGTGCAGCCGCAGCACGGGCGCGCCGGGCGGGGCGGCGCGCAGGACGCGGCCGCCGGGGAGCTCGACGCGCACGCCCCGTCGGGCGGCGACGCGGCGCAGCAGCCGTTCGGCGACGGCGGCCCGCAGGGGGACGTTCGGCACCCGGGCGACGTCCGGCCAGCGCTCGGGGTCGACGACGGGTGTCGGCTGGGCGGACCGGGTGGTCCGGGCGGCCTCGGTGGTCATGCGGAGGGCACCTCTTCCGTGCGGGCGGGCCGGTCGGGACGGGGGTGGACGGGGAGGCCGCGCAGCCACAGGCGGATCCCCTGGTAGCGGATGTGCAGGGCGACGGCCGCGGTGGAGAACGGGTGGCGGACGGCCGCGGCGAGCAGCGCGGTGGCGTTCGCGGGTGTTCCCTCGCCGTGGACGGTGGCGGTGAAGGCCCGCCCGCCGGGGCGTTCCAGGTGGATGGTCAGGTCGAGCCGGTGGCCCGGTTCGGGCAGCGCCATCCGGTAGCGGCCGTCGACGGGGAAGAACGGCGAGACGTGGAACGTCTTGGCGGTCTCGGCCCGGCCCGTGGGTGTCGCGGGGAGCAGGTAGCGGTGCCGGCCGCCGTAGGTGTTGTGCACCTCGGCGACGGTGCACAGCGGCCGGCCGTCCTCGTCGTGGCACCAGTAGACGGTGAGCGGGTTGAACACGTAGCCGAGCGAGCGGGCCTGAGTGAGCATCAGCACCCGGCCCTCGCCGAGCCGCACGCCGTGCCCGGCCAGCCACCGGGCCAGCCCCTGACGGATCGTCAGCTGCGCGTCGACGGCGTCGGTGGCGTGGTCGCGGGCGCGGAACGCGGCCAGCGGGCGCAGCGGCCGGGGCACCGGGGGCATCCGGTCGAGATCGACCAGCCACAGGTAGCCGCGGTGGTGGAAGGCGTGCCGCAGCGGGCGGGTGCGGACGTGCGTGGTGCGGGTGTCGTACAGCACCGCGCCCCACGCGCCCGGCAGGGCGCGGGCACCGGCGGGTCCGGTGCTCACGGCGGGTTCGGTGCTCACGGCGCGCCCACCGCGAGCAGCGAGTGCGCGGCCTGGACGCCGGAGCGGCAGCCGTCCTCGTGGAACCCCCAGCCGTGGTAGGCGCCGGCGAACGCGGTGCGGCCGGTGGCGAGTTCGGGCAGCCGCCGTTGCGCGGCCACCGTCTCGGCGGTGTAGACGGGGTGCTCGTAGACGGTGCGGGAGATCACCGCGTCGGCGGGCACCGGGTCGCGCCGGTCCTCGTTGAGGCTGACCAGGTAGTCCGTCGCGGTATCCAGCCGCAGCAGCCGGTTGAGGTGGTAGCTGACCCGGACCCGGTCGGCGGGGCCGTCGCAGGCGGGCATCCGGTAGTTCCACGACGCGCGCGCCCACGGTGCGGCCGGCAGGACGGTGGCGTCGCGGTGCAGGACGGTCGGGTTCCGCGAGTACCGGAAGGCCCCGAGCACCTGGCGCTCCGCCGTCGTGGCGTCGGCCAGCAGCCGCAGCGCCTGGTCGGCGTGGGTGGCGATCACCACCGCGTCGGCCCGGGTGTCCCGTCCGTCGGCGGTGGCGACGGTGACCCCGTCGGCGTGCCGCCGGACGGCTCGCACGGGGGCGCCGCGGTGGACGGTGGCCAGGCGTTCGGCGATCCGCTCCACGTAGCTGCGCGACCCGCCGACGACCGTCTTCCAGGTCGGCGAACCGGTGACGGAGAGCATGCCGTGGTTGTCCAGGAACGTGAACAGGTAGCGGGCGGGGTAGTCGCCCGCCAGGTCGGGCGCGCACGACCACACCGCGGAGACCACCGGCGTCATGAAGTGGCCGACGAAGTACCGCGTGAACCCCTCCGCCGCCAGGAACTCCCGCAGGCTCGGGTCGCCCACCTCGGGGTCGGCGAGCAGCGCCCTGGCCCGCCGGTGGAACCGCGGCACCTCGGCCAGCATCGCCAGGTACCGGCGGCGCAGCAGCGCCGACGGCCGCGCCAGCAGTCCGGCCGGCCCCCGTGCCCCGGCGTACTCGAGCCCGCAGCCCTCGCAGTGCACCGACATGCTCATCTCGCTGTCCTGCGTCCGCACCCCCAACTCCCGGAACAGGCCCACCAGATGGGGGTACGTCCGCTCGTTGTGCACCAGGAACCCGGTGTCGAGCGCGAGCTCCCGCCCGTCCTCCCCCGGCACCGCCTGCGTGTGCGCGTGCCCGCCCAACCGCCCCTGCGCCTCGAACAGCACCACCTCCACCCCGGCCCGCTGCAACTCGAACGCGGCCGTCAACCCGGCCACCCCGGCCCCCACCACCGCCACCCGCCGCCGTGGCGGCCCGTCCCTCCGCCCCGCCACCGACCCCACGACGACCGGAACCCCAACGGAACTGGACACACCCACGAGCAACCCTCTCCCACCACGACCGCGAGCGGCCGACCACGCCTGACACACCCCATTCGGAGCCACTCCCGCACCGGATTGGCCACGTGTGGGGACCTGGCGGCTCGGTCGAGCCCCAGGCGCTCGGCGACGTGCGGGATCGTGCGGCGATCGGTCCGGAGGTCGTCAACGGCCTACCGGGCGCGGCGGCTTGCACGTGGCGAGCGGCGCGCCCGGTTCGTGCTCTGCTGCCGGTCCGGGTTGCGGCCCGGTCGGGTCAGGGTGCTGCGGGGGCGGTGTCGAGGTCCCGCAGGCGGCGGATCGGACCGGCCAGCAGGACGGCGGGGCAGGCGAATGCGAGGGCGGCGACCAGCCAGAACGCGCCGCGGGTGCCCCAGGCCGATGCCGCGAAGCCGGCGGCGACGGAGCCGAACGGGATCGCGCCCCAGGAGACGAAGCGGACGGTGGCCATGACCCGGGGAAGCAGCTCGGGCGGGGTGACGGCCTGGCGGTGGGTGCGGGTGATGACGCTGGTGACGATGGTGCCCGCGGAGAAGCCGGCGTTGCCGAGGGCGAACAGGATCAGGCCCCAGCCGTGCCACGCCATCGGCATGAGCAGCCCGGCGACCGCGGTGACGGTCGCCGCGAGTCGCAGGGCCGGCCCGTTGCCGAGCCGGTTCACCAGCTTGGTGGCGAGCGCGGCGCCGACGAGGCTGCCCGCGCCCTCGGCGGCGTACAGCACGCCGACCAGTCCGGGCGGGGCTCCGAGCGTGGTGACCAGGAAGACCGGCATCAGGGTGAGGAGGCCGCCGCAGACGAAGTTGATGGCGGTGACCGCGGCCAGCGACGGCCCCATCACCGGGTGGCGTGTGACGTACCGCCAGCCTTCGCGGATCCGGGCCAGCATCGGGCCGTCGGCGCCGCCGCCGGCTTCGTGCTCGCCGCGCGGCAGGGTGCGGAGCAGGACGGCGGACGCCAGGTAGCTGACCGCGTCGACCACCAACGTGGCGGCGGCTCCCAGCAGTTGGACCAGGACACCGCCGAGCGCCGGTCCGCCCGTCTGGTTGGCCGAGTAGGTGCCGGACATCAGGCTGTTGCGGGCCGTCAGCTCACGCTTGTCGACGACGGACGTCAGGAACGAGGAGTTGCCCACGTCGAAGACCACGGTCGCCAGGCCGACCACCAGGGCGACGGCGATCAGGTGCACCAGGTGCAGTGCGCCGAGCCAGGCGGCCACGGGGATGGAGGCGATCGCCAGTGCGCGGACCACGTCCATGGCGACCTGTACCCGGCGCAGCGGCATGCGGTGCACCAGGACGCCGGCCGGTAGGCCGATCAGCAGCCACGCGGCGAACCCGGCGGCGGTGATCCAGCCGACGTCGGTGGCGGTCGCGTGCAGCATCTCGACCGCCACCAGGGGCAGTGCGACGGCGGTGACGGCGTCGCCCGCGCCACTGATCGTGGAGGCGGTCCAGTACCGCCAGAACACCGCGGCGCGGTGTCGTGCGGCGGCGTCGTCGGTCGCCTCGTCGGTGCCCGTCATGGTCGCGTCCACGCGCGTTCCCCCGTGTGTGTCGTCGTGTCATGCGTCGTCGTGTCATGCGTCGTCGTGTCATGCGTCGTCGTGTCATGCGTCGTCGTGCCGTGCGTCGTCGTGCCGTGCAGGGTGGCCCGATGCGCTGCGGTGGGCCCGGTCAGGCCTGCAGGGCGATCAGCCGGTAGAGCGGGTCCGGCCGGGCCTGGTCCTGGCCGGGCAGGTCCTCGAGGCGGCGGCAGAGTTCGGCGACCCGGCCGGGCTCCGCCTGGTTGCACCAGGGAATCCGGCCGGCCCTGATCGTCTTGAGCCAGGCCCGGGGGCTCCGGCCCTGCCCGCGACCGGGGAAGGAGGTCTCGGCGACCTGCTGCAGGCCGTGTCCGGCGGCCCAGGTGGTGATCCGGTCGGTGCTGTCCGACGCCCGGTCCGCGTGTTCGCGGCGCAGCGGTGCCGTGAGGGCGGCCAGGTCGCTGTCGGGGACGAAGTATGCGTCGTCCTTGTCGACCGTGGTCACCAGGCGGCCGCCCGGCGCCAGGCAGCGCCGGGCCTCGGCGAGGACCGCGAGCGGTTCGGCGAGCAGGTGGAGCAGCCAGACCGAGACGACGGCGTCGATGCTGCCGGTGCGGAACGGCAGTCGGGCTCCGTCGCCGAGGACGACCGCTCCCGGCAGGCGCTGTGCTGCGAGGGCGAGCATGCCGCCGGAGCGGTCCACGCCGAGCAGTCGGCGGCCGGGGTGCTGGAGGTGGCGGGTGACGATCCCGGTGCCGCAGCCGAGGTCGAGCACGGTGCCCGGGGTGTCGGGCAGCAGCCGCTGCACCGCCTCGGCGGCCGCCCTGGCCCGCTGTTCTCCGCCGCGGGACTCGTCGTAGGTCCGGGCCTCGTCGTCGTAGTCGATCACGTGCTCCCCGTTCGGGTTCGCGCCGGTGCTGCCGGGCGGCGTCGCTGTTCGCGGTCGCCGCCGATCCTGCCGGGCGGCCTCATCGCCGTCCTGCCACGGTGCCCTGGTAGCTGTCGAGGTGTTCGAGCAGCGCCATGCCGGAGCCGCCGAGTTCGTAGAGCACCCGCACGCCGGCCCGGCGCCGCTGGACGAGGCCGGCGGCCACCAGGGAGGTGAGGTGCTCTGAGACGGTGCTGGTGGCCAGTCCGAGCACGGCGGCGAGCGTGGAGGTGGTGGTGGGGGCGACCAGTCCGCGGACGACTCCGGCGCGGCTGCGGCCGAGCAGGATCTCCAGCCGGTCGCCGTAGGCGGGTTCGCCGGTGCGTCGGGCGGGGGCGCCGTCGCCGATCAGGACGGTCGCTCCCTTGGCCTGGTAGGAGAAGCCGACCTCGCCGTCGGCGCCGGTCGCCACGAGCGAGGCGCCGCGGCCGAAGACCATGGGGACGATGACGACGTGCACGGCGGACGGCATGGCGACCCGGCGGGAGCCGACGTCGATGCGGAGGGCCTCGTTCGTCCAGGTGACCCGTCCGTGGAGTGCGTCGAAGAGCCGCGCGGGGCCTTCGGTGGCCAGGACCCGGGAGCGCAGGAGGATCTCCTCCTCGATCGCGGCGCGCAGCGGGACCGCGTAGGGCGCGAGTGCCAGCTGCCAGTAGCGGGGCACGAGGCGGCTGAACTCCTCGATCCGCGCCTCGGGTTCGTCGTAGAGCGGTTTCAGGCGTTCCGGGATGCCGTTCGGGCACCAGCGGTCGAGCTCGCCGCGGACCCGGGTGCCGGGCGTGGTGCGCAGGGCGGCGAGTCCTTCCTCCAGGTCTTCCTTCGAGGAGCCGGGGACGTTGGCGAGGAAGGACGGCAGGGTGCCGGCGCAGGTCCGGTAGAGCTCGGTGAGCCAGCCGGGGATCTCGATGTCCGAGCCGCCGATCGCGCGGGCGACCGTCCGGCCCCAGCCGGTGTAGGGCCATGGTGCGCCGGCCCGGGCGCCGGCCAGGACCCCGATGCTCCCGTAGGTCTCCCAGAGCCAGCTGCTCGCGATTCGGACGGAGCCGTGGACGGCTTCCGCCATCGGAATCTCAATCAAGTCCATTCCCCCAAAAGGACTCCGCGGGTGTGCTACCCGCTCGCGGCATGGTGGGCATGCCAACCACTCATCCGCAACCACTGTTCACGTCCTGAGACGGTGTGACGCGTGTGGTCCAGTGAGGTTTGGGTGACTTTGGCCGGTGCGGCTCACGAACCTGACGTCTCGTCAGTTCCGTGAGGTGTCAGTGGTGTTCGGAGTTCGATGCAGCGGCGG
This sequence comes from Kitasatospora sp. NPDC049285, assembly GCF_040678815.1. Lineage (NCBI taxonomy): Bacteria > Bacillati > Actinomycetota > Actinomycetes > Kitasatosporales > Streptomycetaceae > Kitasatospora > Kitasatospora sp. NPDC049285. Next base: position 52,342 of record NZ_JBFAQR010000004.1, read on the forward strand.
GCGGCGTCCCGGACGGCCTGCGCCATCGCCTCGCCGGTTCCGGCCGCGACGAGCCGGGCCAGGCCGGCCTCGGTGATCCCGCCGGGGGTGGCCAACCGGGTCCACGGGGCGGGTCCGCCGGGGTCGGCCGCGCGCAGCAGCGCGGCGGCGCTCTCCAGGGCGTCGGCCGCGAAGGCGTGCGCTTCGGGTCCACCGACGCCGTGGCCGCGGGCCGCGCCGGCGATGCCCTCGGCGGCGAGCGCGAGGAAGGCGGCGCCACTGCCCAGGGCGGCGGCGGCGGTGTCCTGGTGGGCTTCGGCGACGGTGACCGTGGCGCCGAGGGTGGCGAGGACGGCCGCCGCCCGGGCCGCGGTGTCCGCGGGCGTGCCGGGCTCGACGGTCACCGCGAGCAGGCCGCCGCGTTCGACGGAGGCCGTGTTGGTGGCGGCGCGGACGCAGTGCATCCGGCGGCCGTCCGGCAGGGCCGGATCGTGCCGGGCGATCTCGGCGCAGCCGAGTCCGGCGACGAAGGAGAGCACCGCGGCACCGGGCGCGAGCCGCGGGACGGTCGCGGCCAGGGCCTCGGCGGCCCGGTCCGGTCGGACCGTCAGGATCAGCACCTCGGCGCCGTCCGCCGCGGCGCCGTTGTCGCTGTCGACCTGGACGGCGTGACGCTCGGTCAGCAGCCTGGCCCCGGCGGGCGTGCCGGTGGTCGCGCGCAGCCGGTCGGCGGGGTGGCCCTGCGCGAGCAGCCGGGCGAGCACCGCCTCGCCCAGGTGGCCGGCGCCGATGACCGCGGTCAGCGGCGCCGGGGCTGCGGTGGCCGCGGTCACCGGGCCGCCTCGCGGACGAGGGGCGAGGACCCGGCGAGCGGCCCGCGGCGCAGGTGGTCCATGGCCGCGTCGAACACCTGGTCCGCGCTCCCGGTCGCGTCGAGCAGGGTGAACGTGGAGTCCCGGTACTCGGGCAGGCCCCGGTAGGCGGCGGCGAACCGTTCGAGGAACTCCGGCGAGTTGGCGTCGGTGTTGCGCGCGAGCACCCGTTCCAGGGCGGCGGCCGGGGGGAGTTCGAGGAGCAGCACCAGGTCGGGGGCGGGCAGGCTCGCGTAGAGCCGGCGCAGCCGGTCGGCGTTGCGGGTCCCGGACACGGCCGCCAGTGCCAGGTGGGTGTAGTAGTACCGGTCGAGCACCATGACGTGGTCGGGCCTGGCCATGTCCTCCGCGAGGTCGGCCATGTCGCGCCACTTCAGCACGGAGGCGAGGAACTGCGCCTCGTCGCGGCCGATCAGCTCGAACCGGTCGCGGTGGCCCCACTCGCGTGCGATGGCGTCGAGGGTGTCGCGGACCGGCGCGAGGTTCTGGTTGGGGTACCAGCGGGCCGACCGGCCTTCCGCCCGCAGGGCTTCGACCATCCTGGCGCCCAGCGTGCTCTTGCCCGAGCCGTCGATGCCCTCGACGACCACGACGACGGCGCGCCTCCCGGTTCCGGGGCCGGTCATCCGGCGGTCCGCAGCAGGCCGAGTTCCATGGCCGACACCAGCTCCTCGCGGACGGCCGGGAGTTCCGTCCCGATCGCGGCGAGCAGTTCCCCGAGTGGCCGGCTGCCGTCGACGGCGCGCAGGAAGGACAGCCAGGGCTCCTCGTCGACCACGTACTCGAGGCTGCCGTCGACGGCGAGGTACCACGTCTCGGTGGCGCCCGGCCGGCAGAGCAGTACGGCCTCGGGGGCGAGTTCGAGCACCAGCCCGGGGTCGAGCGGGACGGCGACGCCGAGGCGCTCCTCGATCCCGGTCCGCTCGGCGTCCCAGTCGGCGACCGGGAGGGAGCGCGGCGCGGGGCCGGCCGGGGTGGCGACCAGCGGCTTGGGCAGGTCGGCCACCATGGCGGCGAGCAGGCCCAGGTTGACCAGCGGGAGGACCAGTTGGACGTCGACGCCGGGCCGGGCGGCCAGGGCGGCGACCGCGGAGCGCAGGCCGTCGGCGTGCAGGTGGTGCCTGGCCTCGTCGGTGGAGAGCGCCCGTTCCACGAGCGCCCCGCCGTCCTGGGCCAGCATCCGGCCGAACATCCGGAAGGTGTGCACGGCGCCGGTTCCGTAGAAGAACGGGCCCTTCTCGCGCTTGACCACCTCGGGGGGCAGGATCCCGTCCATGGCGGTGCGCAGGATCTGCTTGTCCCACAGCAGCGCCGCCCGGCGCTCGGGCGGGATGGCCGCCGACAGTTCGACCAGCCGGTGGTCGAGGAACGGCACCCGGGCCTCGATGCCGCTGCCCGCCGCGGTCCGGTCCTCGTGCCAGCAGTTGTACTGCTGGACCTTGCGGTGCTCGTGCTGCAGGTAGCGGGCGTAGACGTCGGAGAGGTCGGTGGTCAGCGAGGAGTGCAGCGCCGCGTCGCTGAGCAGCTGCTGGGGGATGCGGTCCCACCAGCCGGCCCGGCCGGGTGTCTTGAGCAGGGCGCCGCGGCGCGCCATCTCGCGCAGGCGTTCCTCGTAGACCGCCCAGCCCGCGCCGCCGGCCATCGCGTCGGAGTAGCCGCCGTTGAACTCGTCGCTGGCCGCGCCGAGCAGCATGCCGCGCAGTTCGGGCCTGGCCAGCTTCGCGTAGCGGTGCAGTTCGTGCTTGTAGAACTGCTCGGGCCCGCACTCGGGCGTCTCGGTGAGCCACACCAGGCGCTGCCACTCCTCCGGGTCGGGGACCCGGTCGGCGTCGAACAGCACCTGGTGGTTGGGCAGCCCGAGGTGGGCGGCGACCTGGGCGCCGTGTTCGGCGTCGCCGTTGCGGTAGGTCGCGCCGCTGAGCACCGTGAAGGTGTGCAGGGTCCCGGTGTGCCGGGCGGCCAGCGCCGCCACCGAGGAGGAGTCGATTCCGCCGGAGAGGAAGAGGCCGAGTTCGGTGTCCGCGGTGGCGCACTCGGCGACCGACTCGGCGAAGAGCTCGCCGTACCGGGCGGCGATCTCCCGGTCGCTGCCGGACACGTCCGCCCCGGTGCCCGGGAACTCCCAGTAGCGGTGGGCGGTGGTGCGGCCGTCCCGGAGGTCGATGCGCAGCACCGTCCCGGCGGGCACCACCTCGATGCCCTCGAACCAGCTGGTCGTCCCCTCGTCGAGCAGGTGCGGCGCGGCCGGCATCGAGGGGTGGCTCAGCGCGGCGTCCCAGTCGATCCGGCGCGGTGTCGCCGGGTCGTTGAACAGCGCCTTGATCTCGGATCCGAAGACGATCCGTTCGGCGTTGCGGTGGTAGTAGAGGGGTTTGATGCCGAACCGGTCCCTGGCCAGGATCAGCTGGCCCGCCGCGCGGTCCCAGAGCACCACGGCGAACATGCCGCGGACCTGGTCGAGGAAGTCCAGGCCGTGGCGGCGGTAGAGCGGCAGGAGGACCTCGCAGTCCGAGCTGGTGCGGATGCTGCCGGCCGGGAACCCCGCGGCGAGCTGCCGGTGGTTGTACACCTCGCCGTTGGCGATGAGCACCAGCGTGCCGTCGGGGTCGCTCAGGGGCTGGGCCCCGTCGGCCGGGCCGACCAGCGAGAGGCGGGTGAAGGCGAGTCCCACCGGTCCGCGCCGCAGGAGTTCGCGGTCGTCGGGTCCGCGGTGGGCGATGGTGTCCGCCATCCCGGCGAGCAGGGCATCCGCCGCGGCGGTCAGCTCCGCGCCGTCGATCCGGGCCAGTCCGGCCAGACCACACATCCGCAACCTCGTTTCGTGTCCTTCGGGCGAGCATTCGTGCACTTCGGGTGTGCGCGCGGCGAGCGGGTGACCGTCCTGACGGACGGTCACCCGCCGCACTAGCGCACGTCGTCTCAGACGCGGTTCACCAGAACCGAGCTGGAGTCGACCGGCTTCACGGCCGGCTTGGTGTACTTCTTCATGGGTGATCACCACCTTCCTTTTCGACCCGGATATTTCTCGGGCCTTGGAATGGACCGGCTCTGACGCCAGGTCACGTCGGTGACCATAGACGCCACCTGCCCGCGGCGGCCAAGCCTTTCGGGCTGTTCCGAATGCCCCCGCTTTCCGCCGATCCGCTGCCGGAGCCGCGGTGCGGAGGAATCGAGCGATTCGGCGGCAGCCGAATTCATGGCGAGCACGGGACCGGGCTGGTTAGCCTCGGCGGGTATCCGGACGAAGGTGGTGGACCCATGGCGTCGGACCTGCGGACCTGCCTTCCCGAACTGCGCAGCCGGGGGCTGCTCCCGGAGTGCTGCGTGGCCGTCTACGTCTCCGGCTCGGTCGCCCGCGGGTGGGGCAACGAGGACAGCGACCTGGACATCTACGTGGTCACCGCGGATCCGTGGACCGGCGGCGCCGAGTCGACGGCACCGGTGGTCCTGGAGCCGAACGCGGTGCCCGTCGCTGCCACCCGGGTCGGCCGGATGCGCTGGGAGATCGAGTACTGGACGGAGAGTCAGGCCGACCAGCTGGTCCGGAAGGTGTCCTGGGCCTCCTTCGACCGGCAGCTCGGGGCGGCGGAGCCGGCGGCGGCCCTGCTGCCGTGCGAGCTGAACTTCCTGGAGCGGTTGCCGTACGCGGTGCCGCTCACCGGCGAGGACTGGCTCGCGGCCCGCCGCGCGGACGTCGCCTCCTCGGCGCTGGCCTCGTTCGCCGCCTCGCACCAACTCCAGCAGGCCGAGGCGTTCCTGGAGGACGCCATCGGCCAGCTGAACGCCGCCGACCTCCACAGCTCGGTGCTGTCGGCCAAGATGGCGTTCGGCCACTCCGTCGACGCCCTCCTCGCCTCGCACGGCGAGGTCGGTCGCAGTTGGAAGTGGCGCGCGCGCCGATTCCAGGAGGTCCGCCAGGACGTGCTGGCGTTCGACGAGTACTGGGGTCTGGAGACGATGCGCTCCTACGATCCGGACAATCCGTCGCGATGGGTCGAGGAAGTCGTCCGGACCTGTCGGAAAATCTTCTTCGAGGTGGTCTTCTAGCATGAGCGCGCACGGCAACAGTTTGTTCACGAAGGACGACGTCTTCCGTCTCCCGTGGGAACTCCAGATCCGCCGGCGGGACGACGTCCTGCTGCTGATGCTCCGGGACTCGCTGGTGGAGCTGTCGGAGTCGGCGGCCCTGGTCGTCCGGTCGGTCGACGGCCGGGCGACCCTGGAGCAGATCGCGGCCCGGCTGGCGGCCGAGTACGGCCTGGAGCCGGCCGAGGCGCTGGGTGACGTCGTCGAGCTGGTGGGCGCGCTGCTGCCGTACGAGATGCTGGTCCGGGCGTGAGGAGCCGCCGCGAGGAGGGCTCGCACCGCGGCCGGGCACAGGCCGAGTTCCTGCGCGAGCGCGCCGGGCACCGCGCCGCGGCCGAGTACGACAGCCGGTTCCGCAACTGGGACCTGCGGGCGGCGGTCCGGCGCAAGCCCAACCGTGCCGACGGGCTGGAGGACGCCGAGGCGTTCCTGCCCTTCCCCCCGGAACTCGCGCCGGCCGCGGACCACCCGCTGGTGCGCTCGCGCGGCCCGGAGGCCGTCCGCCGGGTCCTGCAGCACTCGCTCTACCAGTACCTGCACTTCACCACCGAGTTGGAGCTGCTGGCGGTCATCCCGGTGGTCGCCCAGATCAGCCGCAACCGTTCGGGGCTGGCGCTGCCGGCCGCGATGCGATCGGACGCGTTCAAGATCCTCACCGACGAGGCGTGGCACGCCCAGTTCTCCGAGAACATGCTCGAACGCCTGGAGCAAACCTCCGGGGTACCGCGCCGGCTGCCCGGAGTACCGGGGTTCGTGGCCGGGTTGGACGAGCTCCGCGAGCGGCTGCAGCCGGAACTGCGGGGGGTCGAGGCGCTGCTGTTCAGCATCGTCAGCGAGACCCTGATCTCCTCCGTCCTCGGCGGGCTCCCGCACGACGTCCGGCTGCCACCCGCGGTGCGGGAGCTGGTCCGGGACCACGCCGAGGACGAGGGCCGCCACCACTCGTACTTCCACCAGGTGCTGCGGGCGTTGTGGCCGGCGCTCACCCCGCGCGAGCGGCGCGCCGTCGGTCCGCTGCTGCCGGGTGCGGTGCTGGCCTTCCTGGCGCCCGACCTCCGGGCGATCGGCCTCGCGCTGCGCGACGTCGGGCTGACCGGCGAGGAGATCGCGCAGGTACTGGTCGAGGCGGTGCCGCACGACCGGGTGGTGGCGGACGCGGCCGAGGCCGCGCGCTCCGCGATCCGCTACTTCGCCGAGGCCGGCGCGCTGGACGACCCCGCCACCCGCGAGGCGTTCGAGGCGTCGGGGCTGCTCGGCCCGGCCGCCGGGCCCACCGCGACCCTCGTGTAGACCAGCGCGGAGGCGTCGACGACCGCGCCCCGGTCCGTCACCAGTTCGGTCGGGCAGGCCCGGCCGAGGAAGGCCAGCAGGCTGGCGGTGAGACCGTAGGCCCCGACCTGCGGGACGGTCACCAGGTCGCCCGCCTCGACGGCCAGCCGCTGCCCGCGCGCCCAGGAGTCCAGCGGCGTGCAGAGCGGCCCCACCACGTCGACCGGCACCGCGCCCTCGAGCGGGCGGGCGGCCGCGTCGCCGGCGACGGCAGCCTGCATCCGCGGGAGCCGGCCCAGTGCCGTCATCCCGCCCAGGTGGTTGATCCCGGAGTCCAGTACGGCGAACCGCCGTCCCTTCGACTCCTTGACGTCGACGACCCGGGCGACCAGGACGCCCGACCGCCCCACCAGCCGCCGCCCGGACTCGAACAGCAGCCGGGGCCGGGCGTCCCGGGCCGGGAAGCAGGCGTGCAGCGCCCGTTCCACGGCCGGCCCGACGGCCGCGAGGCCGACCGCCGGCTCGGCCCGGGCGTAGCCGCTGGGGAAGCCGCCGCCCAGGTTGAGGATCCGCGGCCGGATGCCGAGCGCGGCGCAGATCCGCGCGGCCGACGCCAGCGAGTCGGTGAACTGCCGGGCCAGTCCGTCCGGGTCGGGGACGTTGCTGCCCAGGTAGAAGTGCAGCCCGACGATCTCGCAGCCCGGCGCCGACCGGTACCGCTCCGGACGGGACGTCAGCAGGTGTTCGTCGATGCCGAACTGGCTGGCCACGCCGGTCATGGCGAGGCCGGGGGCCTGCGGCGCCCGGTCGGGGTTGACCCGCAGGACCGCTTCGACGGCCGCACCGCACCGCGCGGCGGCCCGGGCCAGGGTGGCGTACTGGTCGGCCGAGTCCACCGAGAACAGACGGGCCCCGGCCTCGACCGCGGCGACGGTCTCGGCCTCCGACCGGCCCGGCCCGGTGTAGGAGACCAGGCCGGGGTCGATGCCCGCCGCGAGGGCCGTGACCAGTTCGGAGTGCGAGGACACCTCCGCGCCGCAGCCCAGCCGGCCCAGCTCCGCGACCAGGGCCGGGTGCGGGTTCGCTTTGAGCGAGTACAGCAGCCCGGCCCCGTCCGGCAGGCTCGCCGCCAGCTCGGCGTGGGCCGCGCGCACCTCCTCCAACTCGTAGACGTAGAGCGGGCTGCCGTACTCGGCGACCAGCGACTCCCACCGGTCGGCGGGTAGGGGACTGCTCACCGGGTGCCCTCCAGGCTCTCCTGCAACGCGCGCTTGTCGATCTTGCCGTTCGCGGTCAGCGGCAGTGCGGGCACCACCACGACCCGCGCCGGCAGCTTGTACGCGTCGAGCCGCTCGCGCAGGTGCGCCGCGATCTCGCCGGGTTCCAGCGCCCCGGTGGCGAACAGCACCGGGCCGGCCTGCTCGGTCACCGTGAGCGCGGCCGCGGGCACCCCGGGGAGGTCGGTCGCCGCTGCCTCCACTTCCAGCGAACTCACCCGGAATCCCCGGCTCTTGTAGATGTCGTCGGCCCGTCCGTGGAAGTAGAGGTAGCCGTCCTCGTCGAGCGAGCAACGGTCGCCGGTGAACAGCGCCCGCTCGCCGTCGAAGCTGCGGAAGCGGCGTGCGGACAGCTCCGGCGCACGCCAGTACCCGGTCATCACGTTCGGGCCCTGCACCACCAGTTCGCCGACCGTGCCGGGCGGTACGGGCCGCCCGTCCTCGTCCACCACCGTGCACCGGGTGCCGTCCAGCGGACGGCCGACCGATCCGGGGCGCCGGTCGATCTCCTCCGGCAGCAGGATCGAGACGCGCTTGCACTCGGTCAGTCCGAACATCGGGTGCAGCCGCACGCCGGGGAAGAGCCGGCGGACCGCGTCGACGTGATCCGCCGTCAGGTGCGCCCCGGTGTTGGTCACCACGCGCAGCGGGGGCAGCCGGTCGGGGGTGCGCTCCGCGAGCCGGACCAGCGCCGCGGCGAGTGAGGGGACGGCCGGAAGCACCGTCACCCGCCGCTCGCGCAGCAGCCGCAGCAGGGCGGGTCCGACCTCGGACATCGCGCCCAACGCGAGCGCGGCCCCGGCCGAGCAGGCCAGCAGCACCTGGTACAGCCCGTAGTCGAACGCGAGCGGCAGGAAGCAGCCGATCACGTCGGAGCGCCGCAGCTCCAGCCGGTCCTGGATCGCCCCGGCGGCGAACAGCATCTGACGGTGCGTCGACACCACTGCCTTGGGCATGGCGGTACTGCCGGAGGTGTAGATCAGCGCGGCGGTGCGGTCGCCCTGGGCCGGGACCCGGGGCGGCGCGCCCGCGCCGTCGGCCGGCCCGGCGGTGGCCTCGTCCGGGTGCAGCACCGGCACCGCGTTCCCGGTCTCGGCCAGTACCTGGCGGCACTCGTCGCCGGCCACGACGAGCGCGGGCTCGCAGTCCGCGAGGATGTGCCGCAGGTGGTACGAGCGGACCGTCGGGGAGAGCACCACGAAGGCGGCTCCGAGCCGTGCCGCCGCGAACAGGACGGCCACGGTCGCCGCGCGGTTGTGTCCCAGCACGACCACTCGGTCGCCGGGCGCCACCCCGCGGGCGGCCAGCGCCCCGGCCGCGCGCAGCGCCGCGGCCCGCAGTTCGGCGTAGCTGTGGGAGCCGTCCGGTCCGGTCACCGCGAGGGCGTCCGGATGCTGCTCGGCGGCGGCGTCGAGCAGGCCGTCCAGCGTCGTGGGGGCGCTCATGCCACGGCCCCCCAGTACACGGAGACCAGCCGCAGGTCGGTCCCGCCGGTGTTGCGCAGGCGGTGCTCCACCTCCGGTTCGAAGACCACCACGTCGCCCTCGGCGATGTCGAAGACCTCCGGTCCGCGCTCCAGCCGTCCGCGCCCGGCGGCGACCACCCAGATCTCGGTCTGCGGGTGCGAGTGCCGGGGCAGTTCCGCCCCGGCCGCGACCACCGCGGTGTTGAGCGTGCACGGCATGGCCCGGCCGACGGCGGGCGGCAGCAGCAGGTCGTGCAGGACCACCCCGGGGGCGAGCGGGCGGCCGAACTTCCGGACGGGTCCCGCGCCTTGGCGCGCCGTCCGTTCGGGGGCGCTCACCGGGCCGCCTCGGGTCCGGCGGGGCGCGCGGCCGCGGCGAGGGCGTACGACAGTGCCGCCGACAGCGCGCAGGCGTCCACGAAGTGGTCCGGCACGAGCAGTTCCGGGGGGAACTCGATCCGGTACGCCTCCTCCAGTGCGCCGACCGCGGCGACGATGCCGAGCGAGTCCAGCAGGCCGGAGGAGAGCAGCTCCGTGTCGGGTGCGAGGTCCGGTGCGCCGGGGACGGTCGCGCGCAGGACGGCGAGGACGGCGTCGAGCTGCTCGGGCGGGCGGGTCATCGGGCCGCCTCCTCGGGTGTCGCGGCCAGCTCCCGCAGGGCCATCCGGTCGGCCTTCCCGGTGCCCGTCCGGGGCAGGTCCGCCAGCAGGCGCAGCTCCCGGGGCACCATGTACGGTGCCAGGAACTCCCGGCACCACGCGGTCAGTTCGGGGGCGGTCAGGGTCGCGCCGCGGCGCGGCACGACGAAGGCCACCAGCTCGTTGGTGCGCTCCGGGTGGGGCCGGGCGGTCACCACCGCATCCGCGGTGTCGGGGTGGGCGCGCAGCCGGGCCTCCACCTCGCCGAGTTCGACCCGGAAGCCGCGGGTCTTGATCCGGCCGTCGCGCCGGCCGCGGAAGTGCAGCAGGCCCTCGGCGTCCCAGCAGCCGAAGTCGCCGGTGCGGTAGGTCTCCAGGGCCTGCCCGTCCGAGTGGACGGTCAGCCGGGAGGCGGCGGTGCGGTCGGGGTCGCCGAGGTAGCCCTCGCACATGGTCGCGGTGTGGACGGTGATCTCGCCCTCCACGCCCGGCTCGGTGATCGGCGCTCCCCGGTCGTCGACGACGAACACCCGGGACCGCCCGAACGGCAGGCCGATCGGGATCCGGTCGAGTCGCAGGTGCTCCGCCGTGACGTCGAGTGCGGTGACCGCGTTGGTCTCCACCGGTCCGTAGATGTTGACGATGCGCGCCCCGGGCAGCGCCCGGGACAGTTCGCGCAGCGGCCGGACCGGGAACTCCTCCCCCGAGTACATGACGGTGTGCAGGTCCGGCAGGCCGCCGTCGGTGAGCACGGTGCTGCGCAGCAGGCCGGTCCAGGCGGACGGCACCGCGTACATGACGGTGGCCCGGTGCGTGCGCAGGGCGGTGCCGACGGCCTGCGGGAACAGGATCGTCCGGTCGTCGAGGAGCAGGATCGCGGCGCCGGCGGAGAGCGTGCCGAACAGGTCGAAGACGTGCATGTCGAAGTGGAGCGGCGCGTAGCAGGCCACCACGTCCCGCTCGGTGACGCCGATCAGCTCCTGCGCCCAGCGCAGGAAGGTGACGGCGTTGTGATGGGTCGTCAGGACGCCCTTGGGCGTGCCGGTCGAGCCCGAGGTGTAGAGCACGTTGGCGAGGTGCGACGGCGTGGTCCGGCCGTGCCCGCCGGGGGCGGGCAGCGGCCGGGCGCCGCTGTCGCGCAGGATGAGCTCCCGGCGGGCGGGCGGTGCGGCCGGGTCGATCGGGATGTAGGGCACCCCGGCGAGCAGGCAGCCGAGCATCGCGATGACGGTCTCGGGCGTCTTGGTCGCGGTCAGTGCGACGGGCGCCGCGGAGCCGGAGGCGGCCACCGCGGCGGCGGTCTCCCGGGCCCGGTCGCGCAGTTCGCCGTAGCTGAGCGTCCCGGAGGCGTGGATGAGGGCGGTGGCCGCGGGGTCGCGGAGCGCCGCGGCCAGGAACAGGTCGGTCAGTCGCTGCACGGACGGCCCCCGGTGCGGTCGAGGTGGGCGAGCAGGGTCTCGGCGAAGTCGGTCTCCGCGGCGGCCAGGTGGCCGTCCAGCAGGTCGACGCTGGCGGTGGACGGGCGGGCGCCCTTGGCGACGCGCTGCGCGTTGACGAACGCGAACTGGGAGGCGCGCCGCCAGCCGAGGTCGATCTCCTCGTGGAAGCGGCGGGCGATGTCGTCGGGCACCAGGTCGGGCCGCCGGTCGGACAGCCGGCGCAGCCACACCGCGTGGCAGGAGCGGGCCCGGGTGACCTCCCAGCAGCCGAGGTCGTAGCGGGCCGTCGCCACCGGATCGCCGGCCTCGGCGCGGGCCCACGCGGTGTAGGCGGCCAGGTCGCCGCGGTCGCCGACGGTGGCCAGGATCCCTTCGGCGTTGGCGCGCAGCGCGGCTGCCGGGTCGGTGGGCTCGGCCTCCCGCCGGGCGGCCAGGGCGATGGTCTCGCCGCGCTGCTCGGGGCCGAGCGCCTCGACGAGCTTCTCGTACTCGGCGCGGGTGACGGTGGCCGGTCCGGGCACCACCCGGCCCCACGGGGTGGAGTTCTGGTACGCCTCGACGATGCGGCACTGCGTGTCGTCGAGGCCGACCAGGATGGTGGGGTGCGCCGAGCTGTCGTTGCCGAAGTAGGGCAGCCAGGGCATGTGGAAGGCGTCGCCGTAGACGATCACCGGGGTGCCGCCGGCCAGCGTGTCGGCCAGCTGGTCGTAGTACCCGGGCAGCGGGATCCGCCGGCGTTCGAAGACCAGGCCGCTCTCGCGGGCGATCGACTCGAGGACGGGGACCCGCAGGGTCACCGGGACCTCGTCGACGCTCCGCAGTTCGAAGGCCCACTGGAGGCCGACGGCGGCGGACGGGTCGGCTACCCCGTAGAACTGCTGGAGCGCCGCGAGATGGGCGTTGTCGCAGTTCAGCCAGGGCGCGTCGGTTACGGTTGCGGCCACCTCGAGGGTGGCGGTGGGTTCTGCTGTCACCTGGATCGACCTCGTACCTGCTCGTCTATTCGCTCTTCGTGGTCTGGCGCAGTCGCCGGAGCTCGCGGGTGAGCCCGGCGGCCGAACCGAATCGCCCGTAGCCGTCGGCGCGGGCGGTGTCGTGCACCCGGGTCCGGGCGAGTGGGAGGAGGTCGGTGCTCTGCGGGCCGCCGTGCACGATCCACTCGGCGAGATGCTCGCCGACGACCGGCGCGGTCTTGAACGCCCCGCCGGAGTCGCCGACCGCGCAGTACAGGCCCGCCGCCTCCGCCAGTCGGTCCACCACCGGGCGGCCTCCCGGCCCCATGGCGATCAGTCCGGCCCAGCCCCCGCGCATCGGGGCGTCGGCGAGGGCGGGGAACCGTCCGGCCAGCCGGGCCCGGCAGAGCTCCACGTAGGACTGGTCGACCCCCTCGTCGCCCTCGTCCGGACCGGCCACCGGCAGTCCCAGTTCCAGTCCCGCCAGCACCGATGTCTCGGCGTCCGGCCGGACCCAGGCCCCGGTGACCTGGTCCAGCACGACGGGCCGCCGGGCGCGGCCGGCCTGCCGGGTGCGGAAGCCGACCACCTGGACCCTGCGGGTGGACAGGCCCAGGTCGATCCCCAGGCCGGCCAGCAGCCCCGCCGACCACGCGCCGGCGGCCAGCACCACGGTCGGCGCGGCGACCGTGCCCTGCTCGGTCTCGACCCCGAGCACCCGCCCGCCGCGGTGCCGGATCCGCAGGGCCCGGCACGCCTCGATCCGCGCGCCGGCCCGCACCGCCGCGTCCCGGTAGGCCCAGACGGTGCGCAGCGGGTCCGCGTAGCCGCTCTCCGGTTCCAGCACCGCCGCGCCGACGTCGGAGAAGTCTCCGTCGGCGAGCATCGCGGCGAGGTCCGCGAGCGGGAGTTCCGCCACCGGTAGGCCCGCCGCCTGCTGCTCGGCGAGGTTGCGCCGCATCTGCTCGGCGTGGCGCGCGGGCAGCAGCTGGACGATCCCGGTCCGGACGAACCCGACGTCCGAGCCGGTCAGTTCGGCGAACGCGTGGAGGCTCGTCAGGCCCTTGTACGCCAACACGGACTGTTCGAGCGAGGGGTGATGGAGTGTCAGCATCGCTCCGGACTTGGCCGTCGCGGCGCGCGGGGACGGCACGTCCAGCAGCAGCACCCGCCCCGCTCCGCGCACCGCGAGGTGGTAGGCGGCGCTGGCGCCGTTGACTCCCCCGCCGATGACGACCGCGTCCGCCGTGCCGGTCATGCGGCGGCGTTCGCGTCGTGGCCGGCGAGCAGCGGCGCCACCGCGTCCAGGGCCTGCCGGGCGACCTGGTCCGGGGGCCGGGCCGCGTCGATCACGTGGAAGGACGGGAACTCCGGCAGCGCGTGGAAGGCGGTCCGGAATTCCCGCAGGAACTCCACCGCGTTGCGGTCCCGGCCGCGGCGCAGCACCCGCTCGGCGGCGACCGCCGGATCGAGGTCGAGGTAGACCACCGCGTCCGGGGCCGGGAAGGCCGCGAACAGCCGGCGCAGCAGCGGTTCGTTGCCGGTGTCGAAGGCCCGGGCGAGCGCGAACTGCGCGTGCAGGTAGCGGTCGACGACCACGACGTGGTCCGGGCGGGCGAGGGCCGGCTCCAGGTCCAGCAGTTCGCGCCACTTGCTGACGCCGGACAGCAGTTGCGCGAAGTCCCGGCCGAAGAGGGCGAACCGGTCGTCGAGGCCCTCCTCGCGGGCGAGCCGGTTGAGCGCCTCGCGGACCGGGCGCAGGGTGCGGTTCGGGAACCAGGTGACCGAACGGCCCCGGGCGCGCAGTTCCTCGACCAGGCTGAGCGCCGCGGTGGTCTTGCCGGCGCCGTCGGTGCCCTCGACGGCGATCAGCAGGGCGTGCTTGGTGATGCTCCCCGGGCCGCGCTCGGCGCTGGGGGTGCTTGCCGGACCGGTCATGGTCAGTGGGCCGCGAGCCAGTAGCGGGACATGTGCCGGGTGGGGTCGCGGAACTCGCCGCGGCGGTGCACCATCCGCACGTTGTCCCAGAGCAGGATGCTGTCCTCCGGGACCAGGATCGGGAGCATGTGCGCGGCGAACCAGGCCAGCGAGAGCTCGTTGAGGCGGCCGCCGAACTCGCCCAGCGGTCGCCGCTCCGCGTCCTCGCCCAGCAGGCGCGCGTCCGAGTTCCCGGCGAGCAGGCTCTGCCGCCAGCGGATGATCTGCAGGCCGCCCTCGGTGACGATGATGGGCGTGGTCACGCCCTCCCGGGTGTTGCGGTCGATCCACGGGACGGGGAGTTCGTGCAGCCGCTGCCGGTCGGCGTCGTCCAGGGACGCGACGAAGGGCAGCATGTCGACCAGCTCGGTGTGGCCGGCCCCGCACTTCGCCTGCACCCGGCAGTGCAGCGCCATCCGGATCGGCGGCGGGCTCCAGCTCGGCGCGTCGATGTGCCACGGGATCCCGTTCACGCTCTTGGAGAACGCCCGCTTCTCGAACTCGTCGGAGGCCTTGACGTCGTAGCGGATCTGGCCGTTGTACTGCGGGATCAGCAGGCCGAACTCCTTGAGCGCGACCTCCGCCTCGGCATCGGAGGTGATGCCGTCGATCAGCGTGTACCCCTGGTCGACGAGTTCCTGCTCGTGCACGCGGACATCGAATGTCATCGCTGAAGTCACTCCCCTTGTCTGTCGGTAGTCGTCCGGCCGCGGGTGGCGGTCACCAGCCGCGGCGCGGCCCTCGCATCGCCCGGCGGACCAGGTCCGCGGGCTGGGCGGCGAACTCCTGTGCGCACCACGCGAGCACCTGCTCCACCCAGGCGCCGCCGTGCGCGGGATCCAGGTCCCGCATCGTCTCGACGGCCCAGTACTCGGCGAAGCCGAGGCGCGGCGGAGCGGCCTCGACGAAGCGCCGGGCCCGCAGCTCCGGTGCGTACGTTCCGTAACACCCCTGCTCTTCCAGCATGTTGTCGACCAGGTGCCCGAAGGCCTTGCGGGCCGAGAGCACCGCGCTGTGCACGTCGCCGGAGCGCAACTGGCCGGCCGCGTCCTCCAGCGCGCCCTCGGCGTCGCCCAACGAGCGGGTGCGCACGAAACTCTGGAAGGCGCTGCGCTCCGCCTCCCGGCGCAGCTCGCCGAGCAGCTCCCCGCCGAGCTCCGCCGACCCGGTCAGCAGGTCCTCCACCACGAGTTCCTCGGCCTCGCCGAGCAGCGGCGCGACGGTGGCCCCCCTCAACCGCTCCCAGCTCACCCGCCCGATCACGGACCGGAGTTGGGCGCCGGTCCACCAGCTCACCCGGGCCTCCCGGTCGTCGATCACGACCCGGTGGCCCGCCGCCGACGCGGGCTCCGGCTCCGGCACGCCGGCGGGACCCTCGTGGGGCGACGCCGTGACGATCCGGATCCGCCCGACGGCCACCGGGTCGGCCCAGCCGCGGGCTTCCGCGCCGCCGTACAGCACGGCCACGGCGTCGGTCGGCAGCAGGTCCTGGGCCTCCAGGCGCTGGAGGAGAGCGGATGGTTGAGTCACGTCTTTCACTCCTGGCAGACGGAAGCCCGTATCGGCGACGAGCGGAAGGTGCGGGACCGGAGCGCGGGACCGGAGCGCGAAAAGAGCGCGGTCGAATGCGAAGCCGATGCGGCGAGAACGCGTGACGGCAGCATGCCGTCGGTGCACGGATACCAGACCGTACCACCGGCGGCCGTGGCGGTCGAGACCATTTCTCCGGCCCCGCCCCGCCGCACAATCGCGAGCCCCGTCGTACGTGTTCGTATCTTGGACAGCATCTCGCCTCCGTCGCGAAAGCGCCGTTATAGTGCGACCTCCGACGGGGGTCGGAGCGCCGATTTCGGCGGCCGCACGGGGGACGGGGCGACCAGATTTGCTCAGCGATTCGATTCAGCCTTTCGAGCAGGTGCTGCGATGTCGGGAGGAACGTGCCGACTACCGGCGAATCGGGCATTCGGTATTCATCCGCGCGCTCTTCGACATGCATTTCGTGCGGTTCTTCGAGACCGCGATGCTCGAGCGGGCCGCCCGCGGCGAGGTGACCGGGCCCGTGCACACGGCGATCGGCCAGGAGGTGGTGGCCGCCGCCGTGCTGCGCCACCTGCGGCCCGATGACCTCGTGGTCGGCAACCACCGCTCCCACCATCACCTGCTGGTCCAGAGCCTGACCCGACTCCTGCCGGCCGACTGGGATCCGCTGGCCGACGCCTTCCCCGACCCGGTGGCCAAGCACCTCGCCGCCTCGTTCGCCGAAGTCACGGCGCAGACCAGCGGGGTCAACCACGGAGCGGGCGGCTCGATGCACCTGCGCGACGCCGAGGTGGGCTTCGCCGGGAGCAGCGCCATCGTCGGCGGCGGGATCCCGCTGGCCGCCGGTCTCGCCCTGGCCCACCGCCGGCGCGCGAGCGGGGGCGTCGCGGTCTGCTTCATCGGCGACGGCGCGGTCAACCAGGGCGTCTTCCACGAGAGCGCGAACCTGGCGCGGCTGCTCGCGCTCCCGCTGCTGATCGTGGTGGAGAACAACGGCTACGCCGAGTCCACCCGGCCCGACGAGGCCTCGTCCGTCCTGCCGCTGGCCGGCCAGGGCGCCGCGCACGGCCTGCGCGCCGTCCAGGTCGCCGGCGACGAGCCGGCCGCACTCACCGAGGCCGCCGGGCAGCTCCTGGAAACCGTACGGGCCGGCCGGCCCGCCCTGCTGGAGGTGGAGACCTACCGGCACCTCGACCACGTCGGCCCCCGGCGCGGCAGCGCCGCGGGCTACCGGGACGAGGCGGAGGAGCAGCGCTGGCTGGAGCGCGACCCGCTCGTCTCGCTGCCCCGCACCCTGCGGCGCGAGGGACTGCTCCCGGACGGCGCCGACCTGCTGGTCGCGGCCGCCGCGGAGCGGGCGGTCGGCGCCGTGTGGGAGCGCGTGGCCGCGGCGGCGCCCCCCGGCGTCGAGCGGCTCGACCCGTACCGCCTGCTGCGCGGCGCCCCGCCCGCGGCGACCGCGGCGGCCGCGGCACCCGCCCCTTCCGGCCCGACCGTCCCGCTCACCTTCCAGGAGGCGATCGCCGAAGGACTCGGGCGGGCGCTGCACCGCGACCCGGACGTGCTCTTCCTGGGCGAGGAGGTCGGGAAGCCGGGCGGGCTGCTGGCGCAGTGCGGCCGGCTCGACCGCACGCTGGTCGGGACCCGGATCATCGACACCCCGATCTCGGAGGCCGGCTTCGTCGGGCTGGCCGGCGGCGCGGCCCTGGCGGGGCTGCGCCCGGTCGTCGAGCTGATGTACGGCAGTTTCGCGCTGGTCGCGGCCGACCAGCTGTTCAACCACATCGGGGTGGTCCGCGCCCTGTACGGCAACACCGCCAAGGCACCCGTGGTGGTCCGCACCAAGGTTCCCACCGGCCTGGGCTACGGGCCCCAGCACGGGCTCAACCCGGTCGGCCTGTTCGGGGCCTTCCCCGGCTGGCGGGTCCACGCCCCGGCGGACGCCCGCGAGTACCTGGGCGTCCTGAACTCCGCGTTGGAGTGCGACGACCCGGTGCTGATCGTGGAGTTCTCGCCGCTCTACGGCGAGCGCGCCGCGCTCACCGAGGCGGACTTCACGGCCCGGCTGCCGCTGGAGGGCGCCCGGACCGTCCGCGCCGGCAGTGACGTGACCCTCGTCGGGTACGGCCTGGCCCTGCACTGGGCGCTGGAGGCCGCCGAGGTGCTCGCCGCCGAGGGCGTCGACGCCGAGGTCGTCGACCTGCGGGCGCTGGACTTCGCCGCGATCGACTGGAGCACCTTGGAGGCGTCGCTGCGCCGGACCGGCCGCGGCCTGTTCGTCGACCCCGCCGCGCGGGGTCAGGCGATCGGCCCGCGGCTGGTCGCGGAGCTCGGTGCCCGCTCGCCCGGGCCGGTCCTGGCCACGCTCGCCTGCGCGGACGTGCAGCCGGTCGCCCGGGAGCTGGAACGGCAGGCGGTCCTCACCGCCGCCGACGTAGTACGGGCCGCTCGGCGGCTGATCGACAACCACACGGGAGAGGCACACCAGTGACCGAAGCGACGACGGCGGCAGCGCAGACCCGGCCCTCGGCGGACTTCCTCGACGTGCTCCGGCGTTACCTGCCGGGGCTGGCGCCGCAGCAGGAGCCCGCGCCGGACACCGAGCTGGCCGCGTACGGCCTGGACTCGATGGGCTCGATCTCCCTGATGCTCGAACTCGAGGAGACCCTCGACGTGACCTTCCCCGAGGAGCAGCTGAGCGCCGACACCTTCCGCACCGCCGGCACCCTGTGGGCGTCGGTCTGCCTGCTGCGGCCGGCCGGATGACCGGCACCGGCCCCGCTGCGCCGGGCACCTCGGCCGAGGACGCGCTCGCGCTGGCCCGGCGCCTCGGCGAGGAGTTCGCCGCGGACGCCGCGAAGACCGACGAGTCCGCCGAGTTCCCGTCGGCGCAGGTCGGCCGCCTGCGCGAGACCGGACTGCTCGGTCTGCTGGTCCCGGCGGAGTTCGGCGGCATGGGACTGGGGCTGCCGGAGCTGGTCGGCGTCGGCCGGTTGCTCGGCCACGGCTGCACGTCGACCGCGATGATCTGGGCGATGCACTGCCAGCAGGTGGCGACCGTGGTCCGGCACGGGAGCGCGGCGCTCCGCCAGGAGGTGCTGCCGCAGGTCGCGGCGGGTTCCTTCCTGCTGGCGTCCATCACCACCGAAGCGGGCAAGGGCGGCCACCTGTTCTCCGCCGAGGCGGCCCTCGGCACCGACCGGGACGGCCTGCTGCTGGAACGGGACGCGCCGGTGGTGACCGCCGGCATGGAGGCGGACGGGTACCTCGTCACGATGCGGACGGGTGCCGACCGCCAGGCGAACGACGTGTCCCTGGCGTTCGTGCCGCGTTCCGGCGCCGAACTGGACTTCCGTTCCGGCTGGGACACGCTGGGCATGCGCGGCACCGCCAGCGTCGGCCTGCACCTGCGGACCCGGCTGACCGCGGACCAGCTGGTCGGCGGGCCCGGCGGGTTCCCCGAGCTGGCCGTGGCCACGCTGGTGCCGGTCGGGCACCTCGCCTGGTGCTCGGTCTGGCTGGGGGTGGCCCAGGGGGCGCTGGCGCACGTCGTCGGCCTGCTGCGCGACCCGAAGGTGCGCGCGGGCCGGCAGCGGTCGGACCTGGCCGCGCACGACCTGGCCCGGGTGCGGCTGCGGCTGGACACGGCCGCGGCGCTGCTCCAGGCGTGCCTGAGCGAGTACCAGGAGCTGGACGCCCGTACCCAGGACGGCCCCGGACGGTACTCCGACGTCGCGTTCCAGCTGCACATCAACGGGCTGAAGGTGCACGTCTCGGAGTCGGCGTTCGCCGCGGTGGACGAGCTGGTCACCATCGCCGGCCTGCGGTACGGCTACACCCGCTCGCCGGCCACCCCGCTGGAGCGCGCCTTCCGCGACCTGCGGGCCGCCGCGCTGATGTACTCCAACGACCGGCTGCTCGTCGCCAACGGGCAGCTCGCCCTGCTCGACCGGCAGGTCCGGTTGGCCGGTCTGGCCGCGGACCCGGCGACGCCGCCGGCCGGCGCGCCGTTCCGCCACGCCGCCGGGCCGGGGCGATGACGGCGGCCGACCTGACCGCGGTGGGCCCGCTGGAGGGGGAGCTGGTCCGCCTGCTCCCCCTCACCGCCGAGCACGCCCCGGCACTGCTGGAGGCCGCCCGGGAGCACCGCGAGCGCTACCGGTTCACCGACGTCCCGGGGAGCCCGGAGGCGATGCGCGCCTACGTCGAGCGGGCCCTGGCCCAGCGGAGCGCGCAGGCGGCGGTGCCGTTCGCCGTCACCGCCCGGCACGACGGGCAGGTGCTCGGCACCACCCGGTTCTGCTACTTCGAGTACTGGCGCCGCCCGGCCGACCGGCCCCACCGACCGGCGGGCCGGCCCGACGCCGCCGAGATCGGCTACACCTGGCTCGCCCACCGGGCCCAGGGCACGGGTGTCAACCGGGAGTCGAAGCGACTCCTGCTGGAGGTCGCCTTCGAGCGGTGGGCGCTGAGCCGGATCACGTTCCGCACGGACGCCCGCAACGCGTACTCCCGCCGGGCCCTCGAGTCGCTCGGCGCCCACCTGGACGGCGTGCTCCGCAGCGCCCAGGCCGGCTACGACGGCACGGTGCGGGACAACGCCGTCTACTCGATCCTCGACCGGGAGTGGCCGACCGTGCGTGCGCGCCTCGCGGCACCGGGCCCGTCCCGGTGAGCGCGCCGGCCGGATTCGGCGCGGCGACCGCCGGGCTGCACGTGGTCGAGGCCGCCGCCGGGCTGCCCCGACACGTCCGCAAGGTGCTCTCGCCCGCCGCCGGGAACGTGCTCGGGATCGGCCCCGGCATCGGCCTCGACCAGGGCGACTGCCACTACTGGGCCCGCGAGCGGGACTTCTACCGGGCCGTGGCCGCGGGCGGCGACCCGCTGGGCGCGGCCGGGACGGCGCTCCGGCCGCCGCGGGTCCTCGACCTGCGGGACCGGCCCGACGGCAGTGCCGTGCTGGCGCTCGAGTACGTCCCCGATGCCGGCGGCGACGGACCGGACCACTACCGTCGGCTGGCACTCCACCTCGGCGCCTTCAACGGCGCCGCGCTGCGGCGGCCCGCCGCGGACCCGCAGGCCTGGCTGAGCCGCGGCTGGCTGCGCTGGTGGTTCGGCGCGACCGTGCCCGCGACGGTGGCGGGCCTGCGCCGGCTCCCGGCGGACGCCCGCGCCGAACTGGCCCGGGTGGTCGACCCCGACCGCGCCGTCGCGCGGGCGACCGCCGTCTGGCGGGCCCGCGCGGCGCTCCTGGACGCGCTCGACCGGGCTCCCCTGACCCTCAGCCACCTGGACGCCCACCGGCGGAACCTGCTCACCGCGCCGTCCGGCCAGGTCGTGGCCATCGACTGGTCCTACGTCGGGTTCGAGGCGCTGGGGGCGGACGCCGCGCAGCTCTTCGCGTCGAGCGCGGCCCGGACGCTGATCCCGGGCGGCGCGCTCGACGAGTACCGCGCCGCCGTCCTCGACGGCTACCTGGCGGGGCTGCGCGGCGCCGGGGTGCCGCCGGACCTGTGCGACCGGGTGCCGCACTGCTTCGACCTGGCCGTCTGCGCGCGGTGGGGGGCCACCCAGCTCTTCTGGGCCCGCCACCTCACCGATCCCGCGGCCCGGCGGGCCCTGGAGCTGCGCTGGTGGGCCCGCCCCTACCGGGACGCCGCGCCCGACCTCGCCCACCTGGACCGTTTCCTGGCCCGCCTGGACCTGACCGCCCTGACCGGCGGACTCCCGTGAGCGCCGTCTTCGTCCTGGTGCACGGAGCGTGGACCGGCTCCTACGTCTGGCGCCCGGTCCGGACCCTGCTGCGCCGGGCCGGCCACGAGGTGTTCACCCCCACCCTGACCGGCCTGGGCGAGCGGGTCCACCTCGCTCATCCCGGCCTCGACCTGGACACCCACGTCCTGGACGTCGTCAACCTGCTGCGCTACGAGGACCTCCGGGAGGTCGTCCTGGTCGGCCACAGCTACGGCGGGGCGGTCGCCACGGTGGCGGCGGACCGGGTGCCGGAGCGGATCGCGCAGCTCGTCCTGCTCGATGCGCTGCTCGTCCGCGACGGCCGCTCCGTCCAGGACCTGCGCCGCCGGGCGATCCCGGAGTCCGAGGACTGGGTCGCGCCGCCGCACCTGCCGCACGTCCCCGCACAGCGGCTCGCCCGGATGCTGCCCGCCGCCCGGCTCTCGCTGCAGCCGGCCCGGACCTTCCGGCAGCCGGTCTCCCTCGCCGAACCGCCGGAGGAGCGGCCGTTCGGCCGTTGGTACGTCCGCGCCGCCCGCCGCGGCGCCTCCGCGTCCTACGACACCGCGGCCGAGCGGGCGCGGACCCACCAGGGCTGGCACTACCGCGAGGTGGACGCCGGTCACGACCTGATGCTCTCCGCGGCCGAGGAGACCGCCCGGCTGCTGGCCGAGACCGCCCGCGGCTGACCCGGCCGGCCGGGTCGGCCGGGCCCGGCCGGCGGCTCCGGTCCTGCACCGAACGGGCTCAGCCCCGCGCCGCGGCGGCGACCAGGCCGGCCGGGAGCGCGAAGTCGACGGTCGGGACGAAGCTGTCGCCGATCGCCCGGATCAGCGTGCCGCCCCCGGTCTCCTCGCGCACCATCTCCTCCGACAGCGCCGACGCCTCGCCCCGGCCCGCGGACGCCGCCGCGGCGCCCGGCTCGACCAGCGCGGCCGCCAGTTCCACGGGGACGAGCCGCACGCAGGTCCAGTTGTTCAGCCCGGCCCAGTCGACCGGCTGCGCCTCGGCGTCCGGGACGACCTGCAGCGGGTGGTCCTTGCCGTACGCCTCGCGGGCCGACGCCGCGACGGCGTCGGCCCGCTCGGGCGGGAGGCCGAGGACCCGCAGGGCGGTCTCGCGCGCATGGGCGACCGTGATCTCGCAGCGCTCGGCCGGGTCGGCCCGGTCCACCGGCGGGACGGGCTCGGCGGCGACGTCCGGCAGCAGCGCCGCGAGCGCCTGCGCCTGGTCCGCGGTCAGTTCGCACCAGGCCGTCACCCGCCCCAGGCAGGTGGCGAGGAACGGCAGCAGGCCGGCCGCGTCCAGCGTCTCGTGCAGGTACCGGGCGTCGGGGGCGCGGTCCAGGCTGAGCAGCAGGTCGTTGACCGCCTTGGCGGTGATGAAGCGGTCGCCCGCGGCGTTGGCGACCACCGCCGCGATGTCGTCCTCGAAGGCCACCGGCCCGCCCGGGGTGCCCCCTCCCCCGGCCGTGCGGCCGAGCGGCATCAGCCCGCAGTGCCGGACCGAGTACGGGCCCGCGTGGATGTCGATGGAGAGCCGGTTGCGCTCTGCGGTGGTCAGCCGGATCTGCCCGTAGAGCTCGCCGGTGCGCAGGTCCCGCTTGAACCACGGGAGCTCGATGTCCAGGTAGATGTAGCCGTCCGCGCGCAGGCGGCGGGCCAGCCGCCAGGCGTCGTCCACGGTGCCGACCAGGACGTCGAGGTCGCCGACGTCGCGGACCGTGCCCGCCGGGTAGAGCGGGCGGAAGGAGAAGCCCTTCATGGTCCACCAGGTGATGCCCTCCTCCTCGGCGAACCGGGTGACCGCCGCGCCGACCGCGGCGGAGCTGGCCCAGCGGTCGGCCATCACGGCGGCGCGGGCGGTGATCCGGTCGGCCAGCTCGACCAGCAGCTCCCGGTGCTCCCCGCCCTGGTCCGCCAGCCGCAGCGCGGTGGCCCTGGCCATCGTGCTGATCTTGTGCCGGAACAGCAGGTCGGCGGCCGCGGCCGGGCCGACCTCGGCGAGCGCGGCGAGCATCTCCGTCCGCTGTCGGGCGGGCTGCAGCAGGCCGAACGCGAGCAGGGCCTCGTACGGGTCGGCGCTCGTGGTGCTCATGGTCTCCTCTTTCTCGGATGGGTTCAGGACCGGGCGAGCCCGGCGAGGGAGCGGTCCAGCGCCGGCAGGCAGCGCCGGGCGTCGGCGTCGGACGCCCCGGTGAAGGACAGCCGCAGGGCCGGGCGGTCCCAGCCGAACGCCTCGCCCGGGCCGGTCAGCAGCCCCTCGGCGGCGAGGGCGGCGTGCGCCCGCTCCTCGCTGGTCCCGGCGGCGAGCAGCAGGGACAGGGACGGCCCGCTCCCGTGGCGGAGCTCCACACCGGCGGGCGGGCGCACCCGCTCGGCGACCCGGCGGCAGCGCTCGGCCGGCTCGAGCAGGCAGGTGCGCACCGGCTCGGCCAGCCCGGTCGCGGTGATCAGGTCGGCCCACGCGTACTGCCAGGCGGTCGGCGGGCCGCCGCCGCCGGGCCGGTCGAGCCCCCGTCCGCCGGGGGTGACCTGCCAGCCGACGGCGCAGCCGCCGCCCGCGACCTTGTGCAGGCTGCCGACCAGATGCGCCCGGACCGGCCGCGGGGCGTCGGGCGCGCACCAGTGGTAGGCCTGGTTCACCACGACGCGATGACGGTCCGCGAGCTCGTCGAGGCGGGCGGCCTCGGCTGCGGTCAGCGTCCGCCCGTCGGGGTTGCGCGCCGGGCTGGTGATCCACACGACGCTGCCGTCCGGGTACCTCCCGTCGTCGGCGAGGATCTCCTCCCAGGTCAGCGCGAGCACCGGGACGTGCCGGGCGGCGAGCCGCGGCACGCTCAGGAACGTGGGCCGCTCCACCACCAGCGCCGCGGCGCCCGCCACCAGCGGGGCGACCTGCCCGCGAATTCCCGAGGTGACGGCCAGGTCGGCCACCGGAAGGTCGAGGTGATCGGCCAGCGCCTCTCGTAGTTCGGGTACGCCGGTCCGCGGCGCGGTGTCCCGTGCGCGCGGCGCGTCGATCGCCCGGGAAAGGCACTCACGCCATTCCTCCCGCATTCCATGGCCCCATTCATGAATGGGACCGGTGAGGTCAATCGGTGCAATTCTCGCGGCCACTGGAAAATACCCGCCCCTACTTGACCGAAAGCCGATCCGGTGATGAGATGCGAATGCCCTGACGGACGCCGGAATGAATATGTGGAGGAATCGCAGCGGTGATCGAAGCGGACGCCTGTATGGCGCACCTGAAAGACCTCGACCTGCTTCCGGACGGCCTGGTGGCCGTGCTCGGCGTCGGGTCGACGGCCCGCGGCTGGGGAAACGAGTCGAGCGACCTCAATTTCTACGTGATCTCGGCCGAGCCGTGGACGCGGGCGGGCGTGCCCGCCAAGTCCGCACCGCTGGTGCCCTCCGCGGTGCCGGTCACCACGGCCCGGGTGGACGGGACGCGCTGGAAGCTGAAGCACTGGTCCGAGGGCCAGGTGGCGCAGATGCTGGCGAAGGTGACCTGGGAGCGGTTCACCGCACGGACGGGCGACGCCTCCCCGCTCACGGAGATCGAGGAGCTGTTCCTCGAGCGCCTGGAGAGCGCGGTCCCGGTGGTCGGCGGGGACTGGCTGGCGGCCCGCCGCGACCAGGCCGCGGCGAGCGCCTTCCGCGCCTTCAGCTCGCTCGGCTCGACCCGGGCCGCGGAGCGCAGCTCCCGCGACGCCCTCGACCGGCTCCGGGCCGACGACCCGCACGGCGCGGTCCTGACGGCCCGTCAGGCTTTCGGGCACGCGGTGGACGCCTACCTCGACAGCCGCGGCAACCACGGCACCTTCACCCCCAAGTGGCGCGCCCGCCGGGTGGCCGAGACGCCCCCCGCGTGCCTGCCCTTCGACCGGTACTGGGCGCTGGAGACCGCCGCCCGCCTCGACCCCGACCGCCCGGCGGCCTGGGTGCACGAGGTGGTGGACGCCTGCGCCGCGCTGCTCGCCGAGACCGGCACGCCGAGCGCCCCGGCCCGCTGATCCGTCCCGACTCGCTGCTCCGCCGCGGCCGGCCGACCGGCCGGCCGCGGTCAGAGCACGACCTCGAAGGAGATCTCCCGGCACAGCGCCAGCACGCTCTGCAGCCAGGGCAGCGGATCCTCGGGGTCGAGGTCCTGCATGGTCTCCAGCCGCCAGTAGGCGTCGAAGGGGAGGATCTTGGAGTCGACGATCCGGACCCGGCGGGACCGCCACTTGCCGTCCCGCGCCACTTCGCCGTGGAAGGCCATCAGCGCGTCGACGGCGAACTGGAAGGCCAGGTGCGCCGAGAGGACCGCCGCCTCGAAGTCCCCGGACTCGATCAGCCCGGCGACGTCCTCGGTGTAGGTGTCGACCACGTCCAGCTGGGCGGAGGCCGCCAGCGACCTGATCGCCGACTCCCCGATCTGCCGACGGCGCTCCTCGATCCACTCCTCGCCGGCGAGCACGATGGCGTGGTTCATCCGCTCCAGGATGTTGAGTTCCTTCTGGATCGGCGAGGTGACCAGCTCCGCGCTCTTGGGGTCGTGCTCGAAGACCGCCCAGGACACCTTGTCCAGCAGCTGGTCGATCTGCGCGTCCTGCCAGTACTCCACGGTCCAGCGCATCTTGTCCACGTGCGCCACCGCGAAGGGCACGGTGTCCGGTGTCAGCGCGACCGGGACCCGGGTCGTGACCTCGCCGGTCCACGGCTCGTCGCAGATGATGTAGACGTCCAGGTCGCTCGCGGCGTGGCCCCAGCCGCGGGCGATCGAGCCCGCGATGTAGGCCGCCCGGAAGCGCTCCGGCAGCAGGCCGCGTCGGCGCAACTCCGGCAGACACTCGGCGAAGTCGGGTAGTTTCAAGGTCAGTTCCTCCTGTGCAGGCCCTGCGGACAGGGTGGTGCCGGAGGCAAAGCTAGGCAGCACGCCCACGTCGGGGCCACCTATTCGGCACCGACCGAATCACCCGGGATTGCGGTCGGCCGGCCGCGACCCGCCGCATGACGGACGCTCAGCCGCCCGCCGGGCCGCGTCGGCCGGCCGACAGCCGCTCCACGAGGCGCGTCCTCGCCGCCGGCCAGTCGGCCCGGTCCATGGTGTAGACGAGAACGTCCCGCCGGGTCCCGTCGGCGCGCAGCAGGCCACCCGGGGTACACCCCTCCAGCCGGGCGCCGATCCGGCCGATCGCCTGCTGCGAACGGACGTTGCCCACATCGATGCGCCACACCACGGTGCCGAAGCCGAGCGCGTCGAAGGCATGGCCCAGGACCAGCAGCTTGGTCTCGGTGTTCGCCGCGGTCCGCCACCAGCTCCGCCCGAACCACGTCCCGCCGAGCTCGATCCGCCCGTCCGGCGATCCCCAGCTGTGCAGGCCCGTCATCCCGATCGCCCCACCCGACACCGCCTCCACCACCGCGAAGGCCACCCGCCGCCCCTCCGCCACGTCCCTGACCCGCCCACCCACGAACGCCCGCATCTCGGCCTCCGTCCCCGGAGCCGCCGTGCTCAGCCACCTCCACACCTCACGGTCACCCCCACCGGCCCGGAACAGCTTCGGGACGTGACGAAGGGCCAGCGGCTCGAGCCGCACATGACGACCCGCCAGAACCACGGGCACCGGAGTGGAGGACACCTCCCGACGCTACCGGCTCGTACCCCGTGGACGACACCCGAGGCCGACGCGTGGACTGCGGTCGGACGATCCTCGTGGCTCAGTCGAACCGGATGTGCCTGGCCCCGGTCCAGGCGCGGCGAAGTCGCCCGCGCAGCGCGCCGTCGGTGTTCGGGGCGATCGTCAACCCGGAGGAGGCGGCGATGTGGTCGGCGACCTGCGGGATCGTCAGGCGGTCGGTCCACAGGTGCTCGGCGAAGTCCGGCTCGCGCAGGCGCTCCAGGCACAGGTCGAGCTTCGAGAGGGCGAAGCTCTCCCGGCGCAGCGGGGCGTCCTTCCCGGCGACGAACCGCAGGGCGTGCCCGAAGCCGCGCTCGCGCAGCCGTCGCAGCACCGTCTCACGCTCGGCCAGCAACGCGAAGTGCCGCACATCGTGGCCGCGCTCCCGCAGCCGCCCGACGGTCTCGCGGAAGTACTCCGGCTCCACGACCGTCATCGGCACGATCACCACACCGTCGTGCCCGGTGAGAACCCGGTCCAACACCTCGTAGACCCCCTGCCGCCAGGCGGGCAGGTCCTGGAAGTCCCCCTGCAACGCCGGGGGCGTCATCCGGTGCAGACCGAACCCGACGTGCTCCGGGTCGCAGACGACGCTGCCGGCCAGCCGCCGCCGGATCTCGTGCGCGGTCTGCGTCTTCCCGCCGCCGAAGGGCCCGTTGATCCACAGGAGCATGCCCCGAGCCTACTGCGCCGCGGTCTCTCCACATGACGGGCCGTCGGTCCGCCGCGTCACGTGCCGGCTCCGGCAGCCGCGCTCACCAGCGCAGCCACCGGAGCCGGCGACGGACGCGTCAGGTCAGCGACTTCCACCCGCCGACGCTGCGGTCCTCCTCCACGATCCGGTCCTCGTGGTCGCCGCCGTCCGCGATGCTGACGGTCCGGCACTGGTCGCGGTGGAAGACCCAGTAGGTGGAGACGCCGTTGAGGCGTTGCATGTCGGGGACGGGGAGGATCGTGGTGATGCGGGTGATGTTGGCGAAGCAGTCCCAGTCGGAGATCAGGCGGTCGGGGACGACGAGCGCGTCCTCGTGGTGGTCCCCGTCGGCGATCGAGATCACCCGGAAGAGCTGCCGGCCGTCGCGGGTGTGGAAGAGCCAGTAGAGGCTCTTGCCGCCGACCTGCTGACGGTCCGGCACGGGCAGCAGGAAGTCGACCCTGACCACGCCGTCCAGGGACTTCCAGGCGGTGAGCGGGGCGTCGGGCCGCTCCTGCACGTCGGTGTGCTCGCGGCCGTCCTCCATCGAGATCACCCGGTACACCTGCGCCGTGAGGGCCGGCGTGTGGAACAGCCAGTACCAGGTCTTGCCGCCGACGCGCTGCCGGTCGGGGAACGGCAGCAGGAAGTCGGCGCGGCGGACGCCGTCGAAGGAGTCCCATTCGGCGACCGGCCGGTCGGGGGCTTCCTTGACGTCGGTGTGCGCGCTGCCGTCGGCGATCGAGACCAGCCGGTAGACCTGCTTGCCGCCGACGGTGCGGAAGGCCCAGTACCAGCTC
The DNA here is from genome assembly GCF_040678815.1 of Kitasatospora sp. NPDC049285. Taxonomy (NCBI): domain Bacteria; kingdom Bacillati; phylum Actinomycetota; class Actinomycetes; order Kitasatosporales; family Streptomycetaceae; genus Kitasatospora; species Kitasatospora sp. NPDC049285. The sequence continues at coordinate 80,728 of NZ_JBFAQR010000004.1, forward strand.
TTGCCCTTCTCGCGCTGCATGTCCGGGACGGGCCAGAACGCGTCGACGGGCTGGCCGAGTTCGGGCTGGTCCCTGCCGGGGAGCCGCCCGTCGCCGAGCGCCTTGAGGACGGTGATCGACGGGGCGAAGGCGTACACCGTGCCCTCGGTCTTCACGAAGCGCTGGAAGCCCAGCTTGACCGGCTCGCCGTCGTCGTGTTCCCAGTAGACGGTGCCGTCGACGCCGACCATGGCGTCGGGGCCGGGCTTCGGGGGCTCGCCCTTCGGGACCGTCCGGTTGGGCGGGAAGCCGGGGGCGTCCATCCACATGTTCTGGATGAACTCGAACTGGCTGACCAGGTCGGCCTGGTAGGAGACGAACAGCAGGCCGCGCGGGTCGTCCGGCCCGCCCGGGCCCTCGGCGGCCGGGTCGAAGGGGTGCCCGTACGGGGTGCCGCGCCGCATGATCCGGCGGCGGTCGATCACCGGGTTCTCGGGCAGCGGCTGCTCGCCGGGCATCTCCTGGAGGGCGTCGCGCGGGTTGGTCTTGCGCAGGTGCGAGAAGAGCGGGGTGGTGTGGCCCTCCAGGTCGTCCAGGTAGCTGATGTCGTTGTCGTTCGCGGCGACGGTGTTGAACGGCGTGTCGGCGTGCGGGCACTTCGCGACGGGCGTGCCGGAGCGCCAGCGGCCGACCACCCGGGCGGCCAGCCACTCGACGGTGGCCTCCTGCGGGACGGCCTTCTTCTCGATCAGGACCGGCAGCAGCCGGGCCAGTTGGGCCCACCAGCCGGGCACGTCCTGGGCGAGGCGCCGGACCACCTGGAAGGAGCCGTTGAACGCCCACGGCGCGTCGGTGACGGGCAGCACCCCGGGTTCGACCCGCGGCAGGCCGACGACGAACTCGCCGGGCGGGATCAGCCGGGTGCCCGGGTGGTCCTTGACCCACTCCGGACGCAGCGGGTCGGGCTCGTCGAAGCCCACCACGCCCGGCTCGCTGACGCCGTCCTTGAAGCCGAAGTGCTCCTTGCCGCGGCGGGTGCCCGGCAGGGTCGCGCCGTTCTGCTGGAAGACGATCGCCACCTTGGCCTGCGCGGCGGCCTCGCGCTGCGCGGTCACCTCGGCCTGGAGGTCGGCGACGGTGTCGGCGGCGATGGTGAGCACCGCGTGGACGGACTCCTCGGTGCGGTTGTTGCCGAAGATCCACTTGCTGGGGTGGCTGTCGCCCTCGTCCTTGAGGATCTTGTACCGGTCCACCGGGCCCTGCTGGAAGGCGCGCAGCGTGTTGTCGTCCTCCTTGGGGATCGGCGGGTAGGGCTCCTTGCCGGTCAGCTTCTCCAGCCCGTGGTAGGTGAAGCTGACGCCCAGCCAGGTCGCCTTGAGTCCGGTCGGTTCGCCGCCCGAGCGCTTGCGGGCGTCGCTGTAGGCCTTGTTGAAGACGGCGACCTGCTTGGTGGTGGCGATGCGCGGGGTCAGCCGGCGCAGCCAGCCGCGCGCCTTGAGCGGGTCCTCGAAGGTCAGGAGGAGCAGGACCGTGTGGTCCTTCTTGAATCCGGCCAGGATGTCGCCCTGGATGTCCTCGTTGTCGCGCAGCGGCAGATCAGTCGGCATGCACCCTCCCACGGTGGTAACTGACGGCGACGGTCAACCGAATGCTACGTATTCGAACTTCATGATCCCTCCAGGCGCGCCCGAGTCGCCAACTCTCGCGCGCCGGACGTGACAACGGCTCTGACCTGCCGTCAGACTAGCGGTCGTCCGCTGACGAACGTTCGACGTCACGTCGGCCTCGCGCTGCCTTCGGGCTCCCGGCACCGCCTCCCGGGGGCCGTCGCCCGCCGACGTCGGTCACTCTCCGTTCCAGAAGGAAGTCCATGTCCCGTACCGCACCACCCTCCCGCTCCCGGCTGGCCGCCGCGGCGGCGGCCTGCGTCCTCGCCTCCGCGCTGACCGCCTCGCTGCTCGCCGTCTCCCCCGCGGCCGCCGGCGCCCCGGACCCGAACGGCGCCGCCGCGTTCACCGCCGAGCAGGTGGACGCCGCCGTCGACCCGACGGAACTCGCCGAACTCGGCCACGACGAGGCCGCCTACCGCGCCTGGATCCGGCTGGAGAGCCGCGCCGCCCAGGGCGCCCGACGCGCCGAGGGCGGCCCGGACAACGGGTATCCGAACCCGATGCGGATCAACCGGCTGAAGGCGCTGACGGACAGCCAGAAGGCCACCAACAGCGCCTTCGACCCAATGGTCTTCGGGAAGTTCACCGACTACTTCCCCTCACCCGACTACGGCGACCACATCGCGCTGCTGCCCACCGGCAAGGTGCTGATCTTCTCCTTCGAGGCGGTCGAGACCGACCCGACCAAGGAGCCCGCGCCCACCAACGTCATCGGCATGGCCAACGCCGGCCGGGCCTTCCTGTGGGACCCGGCGAAGGGCACCGGCGCCGCCGCGTTCAAGAACGTCGCGCCGCCGACCGTGGAGCTGGACGACGGCACCGGCGCCAAGCGCCCGGCGCCGTTCTTCTGCGCGGGCCACGCGTACCTGCCCAACGGCATGGTCGGCGTGTTCGGCGGCAACCTGGGCGGCAACGGCGGTGCGGGCGCCAAGCTGTCGCTGGTCTTCGACCCGTGGAAGGAGCAGTGGACCCAGAACCCGGACATGCAGGTCGGCCGCTGGTACCCGTCAGTGGTGACCGGCGCGGACGGCCGACAGCTGATCATGTCCGGCCAGTCCGAGCTGGGTTGGGGCACCCCGACGCCGATCGTCGAGCGCTTCCCGGCCAAGTCGGTCACCCCGGAGAAGGACCCCGGCAAGGTGCCGATGGCCCCGGTGGACCGCTTCGGCGCCGACGCGCCGTTCACCCAGGACTACCCGCAGCTGTTCTCGCTGAACGACGGCAAGGTCTACGGGCTCGGCCGCGTCCCGAGCGAGCAGTGGGTGTTCGACCCCAAGGCGGAGACCCGCGCCGACCTCCCGGCCCGGCCCGACCTGAAGCCCGACATGCAGCCCGGCGACCCGGCCTGGCGCAACTACGGCTCCGCGGTCGCCCTGCCCGGCGGCGTCAACGGACCGGACTCGGTGCTGGTGCTCGGCGGCGACCGCAAGGACCCGAACACCTACCAGCTCTCCGGCGGCCAGTGGAGCCTGGCCAAGCCGCGCGCCTTCGGCCGCACCCAGGACGACACGCTGATCTTCCCGGACGGCAAGCTGTTCACCGTCAACGGCGCCTTCGACATCCGCGACTACGGCAACGGGCCGTACAACCCCAACGCCGACCTGAAGTACCGTCAGACCGAGTTCCGCGACAACGAGGGCAACTGGAAGCTCGGACCGGTCCAGCGGCTGCCGCGCGGCTACCACTCCAACGCGGTGATCCTGCCGGACGGCCGCGTCATGATCACCGGCGACGAGCTGCAGCAGATCGCCAACAACCCCGACATCAAGTCCGGGATGAACGGCACCATCGAGATCTACGAGCCGCCGTACCTGCAGAGCGGCAGCCGCCCGGCGCTCGACTCCGCGCCCGGCACGCCGGTCCGCTTCAACGCCGAGTTCCCGGTCACCACCTCAACCCCGGAGAAGGTCAGCCGGGCCGTGCTGCTGGCGCCGATCACCTCCACCCACGCGGTCGACACCAGCCAGCGCCACCTGGAGCTCCGGATCAACGCCCGCAGCGGCGGCCAACTCACCCTCCAGGCCCCGCCGTTGGCCGCGGCCGCGCCGCCCGGGTACTACATGCTCTTCCTGCTCGACGCCGCGGGCGTCCCCAGCGCCGCCAAGTGGATCAAGCTGGAGGCCAAGCCCTCCGGCGGCCAGATTCCCTGATGTCCCCCACCGCCCGGGAGTACGCGCTCCCGGGCGGCTCCCCCTCCGAGGAGTCCGCCGCGATGCCCCGTCCCCGCACCCTCATCACGATCCTGGCCGCCGGCGCGCTCGGCGCGGTGGCCCTGGTCGCCCCGGCCGCCTGGTCCGAACCCCGCGCCGTCCCGGCCGCCCCGGTCTCCGGCGTCGGCACGCCGGCCGTCCGGACCACCTGGAACGCCGACCGCTTCCAGACCGGCTCGCAGGCCTGGATCGACCTCCCCGGCGCGACCGTCCCCGACTCCACCGGCCGCGGCCCCGGCTTCGACGGCGTCTTCGTCGTCCACTTCGACGCCGACGCGATCTGCGAGTCCCCGGTCAACAACGCGGTCTGCTCCGTCCGCGTCCTGGTCGGCGGCAAGGTCGCCGCCCCCGGCGACACCAACGCCCGCTTCGTCACCGCCCGCGGCAACCCCGAGTGGAGCGCCCACGGCTACACCCGCACCGCCTGCTTCGCCCCGCTCTTCGACGACCGCGACGCCACCACCCAGGTCCAGGTCCAGGTCAGCACCAACGCCACCTTCGGCCTGCAGAACTGGCACCTCACCGTCGAACGCTTCCCCCTCCGCGCCGGCACCACCTGCCCGGCCGGCTGACCACGCCTCACGCGGTCAGCCGCTCCCCGCCCGCCAGGAAGCGTCCGCGCAACCGGGTGAAGGCGGTCGGGCCGGCCCGGTGCGGGAGGAACTCCTTGATCCGCTGCGCACATTCCAGCGGACTCGCCACACCGGTGTCGCACTCCAGGTCGTAGTCGCCGTGCGCGTGCACGAGGCCGTACTGGTGCGCCGCGAGTCCCGGCGGGCGATCCCCGCGGGCCAGCTCGCGGCGGACCAGCTCGTCCAGCGGGCAGTGGACGCCGACGAACACGACGTCCTCGGGCCGGAGCACCGTCAGGCAGTCGAGCAGCCGCCACGGTTCGCTCAGCACGTGGTCGACCACGATGTCGTTGCCCACCTCGGCCATCGCCGCGACGGAACGGTGGAAGCCCATCCTGGTCCGCCGCAGCGCGACGTCGAGCTCCTCGGCCCCGAACTCCCGCTTGGTGCGCATCGCGTTGAAGCCGTCGACCGCCATGTGGAAGAACACGCCGTCGTCCAGGATGTCCAGCAGCTCCCGGGCGATGCTCGACTTCCCGGAGCTGGACGTGCCGTTGAGGAAGATGATCCGACCAGACGTCATCTCACCATGATCACATGATGGTCCGGGACGCTGCTCCGAGCCCGGCATCGAAACAGCCCACGACGGCCGGCGCCGACCCCGACCGTCCTCGGTCGCGGGTTCCGCCTGCCGTGTGGGCTGTTCGGGGGACGGCTCAGCCGCCCAGGATCCGGGCCTTCTGCGCGGCGAACTCCTCGTCGGTGAGGACGCCCTGTTCCTTGAGCGCCGCCAACTGCTGGAGCTGCTGCAGTTGCTGGTCGACGGCCGGCGCTGCGGCGGCGGGCGCCGGCGGCGGCGCGGCGGGTTGCTGAGGGGCCGCGTACTGGGCGTTCTGGTCGGCCCAGCGACCCGCCTGCCGGCGGGAGACGCGGTTGGAGACCGCGGTGGCGGTCCCGGCGACGACGGCGGTGCGGGCTACCCCGCGGAGCAGTCCGGGCATGGGGTTTCTCCAATCGGTGGTGGCGGGGCGGCTCCGGCGGTCAGGCTCCGGACCCGAGCGTCTCGATCGAGTCGAGGACCTCCACGAGGTCCTGCAGCGGCACCCGGCCGCTGGCGATCATGTGGGCGTCGGCCCGGCGCAGGGCCGCGGCCAGCGGCGCCGCCCACCGGTTCTCGTACAGCAGGACGACGGCGGTGTCGCCGGGCTCCAGGAGCGCGCCGGCCTCGGCGAGGTCGGACTCGCCGAGCAGCCCGGACGAGGCGCCGTGGAACACCGCGAGGTCGAGCTTGCCGTCGCCGTCGAGGTCGGCGATCTTGACGACGCCGATGTCGCCGTCCGTGCCCTTGCGGACGAAGGTCAGGTCGAGCACGCGGATGATTCCGCGGTCGACCAGGTCGATGAGCAGCGGCAGGCCTTCGCCGGTCATCCGGCTGCCCGGGAAGGAGATCACCAGGTAGTCGATCGGGCCGAGTTCGTCCGTTGCTCGGATGTGGTCGCTCACGTCAGCTCCTGAAAGGACGCCGTCCGGCCGCCGATGCCGACCGGGGGCCGGCGGTTTCCCGGCCACGGCCCGCTGCCACGCTAACGCGCGGTGCCGGACCCCGCGCGCCGCGCAGTACCGCACCTCGCGGAGCGACCGCCGTCCACCGGCACCGGCCTCAGGTGGCCGCGCCGCCCCGGTCGTCCGACGTCCGGGTGGCCACCAGGCTGGCCACGGTGGTGACGGCGAGCACCACGACGATGAAGGCCAGCGAGAAGGCGATGCTGATCTCGGGGACGTGCACGCCGCTCTCGTGCAGGGCGTGCAGGATCAGTTTCACGCCGATGAAGGCGAGGATCACCGACAGCCCGTAGGAGAGGTAGACGAGCCTGGTCAGCAGGCCGCCGAGCAGGAAGTACAGCTGGCGCAGGCCCATCAGCGCGAAGGCGTTGGCGGTGAAGACGATGTACGGGTCCTGGGTGAGGCCGAAGATCGCGGGGATCGAGTCCAGGGCGAACAGCATGTCGGTGGTGCCGATGGCCACCATCACGGTCAGCATCGGGGTGATCACCCGGCGGCCGTTCTCCCGGACGACCAGTTTGGTGCCGTGGTAGGTGTCGGTGGACGGGACGCGCTTCTTGATGGCCCTGAGCAGCCGCCCCTCCTCGAACTCCTCGGCCTCCTTGTCCTCCTTGTCGGCGCCGGCCTCCTTCAGCAGCTTGACGGCCGTCCAGACCAGGAACGCGCCGAAGATGTAGAACACCCAGGAGAAGGTGGAGACCAGCGCGGCGCCGCCAGCGATGAAGATCGCCCGCAGCACCAGGGCGATGATCACGCCGAACATCAGCACCCACTGCTGGTAGATCTTCGGCACCGCGAACTTGCCCATGATCAGGATGAACACGAACAGGTTGTCGACGCTGAGCGACTTCTCCGTGACGTACCCGGCGAAGAACTCGCCGGCCGGCTTCGACCCGCCGTACCACCACAGGAACCCGCCGAACAGCACGGCCAGCGCGACCCAGACCGCGGTCCAGACCCCGGCCTCCTTGATGGAGACCTCGTGCGGCTTGCGACCGCCGATGAAGAAGTCGGCCACGATCAGCACGACCAGCACCGCGATGGTGCCGGCCCACAGGCCCACGGAAACGTCCACGACCGGTCCTCCCGGCAGGTAGGCGACACCACATCCTCACCGCCGGAGATCGTTTCCCCGCGTGCGGCGCGCCCGTCGGCGGGGTCGGGCGCGGTGGGCGGGCGGTCTACGACGATGGGCGGATATCGGCGCGCAGCGGCGTCCGGCTGCGGGGCGATCCGCGTACCGTCACCGGCAGGACGGGGGCCGGAACCAGCTGGGGGGCAGTGATGGGGACGCACAGGGCCATGGCGGCGGGGACACGCCGCGGGTTCGAGGAGTTGTTCGGCGCGGGGTTCGCCGAAGTCCGGCTGCACGAGGGGTACTTGGGGGCGGACGGGCCGGTCGCCTGCGCGCACGGCACCGACCTGGCCTTCGCGCCCGGCTGGTACGACCCGGGCACAGCGCTCGGGCGGGAGGTCATCGGGCACGAGCTCGCGCACGTGCTGCAGCAGCGCTACGGCCGGGTCCGGCCGGCCGGGCAGGACCCGGCGGCCGACGCCGCGCTGGAGGCGGAGGCGACGGCCGCCGGTCGGCGGATCGCGCGGGGGCTGCCGGTGCGCATCCCGGGCGTGCCGCGCCGCGCGGGTGGGCGGGTGCACGCGACGGCCGTCACGCAGCACTACACCGTGCACCCGGCCGGCGGCGCCGCGCCGTTCGTCGTGGTCGGCGGCGGGGCGCACCACGCGCCCGTGCAGCCGCAGGACTCGTTCATCGGCCAGGTCAAGGCCGGCGGTGGCAGCTCGTTCATGACCGCGGGGCCGGCTCCCGTGGTCCGGCTGGCCTCGACCAACCCGGCGGCGGTGACGCTCCGAGTGTCGGCGAACAGTCAGATCGCCATCGAGGACTGCGATCTGGGCCTCCGTCAGCCGAAGTGCTTCTACGCCACCCAGGCCGTGGTCACCGCGAGCAACGACCGGCTGGCCCTGATCGGGTCCGACTACCGGCTCGTCGCCGACCCGGTCGGGCCGAACCAGCGCCGGATCACCATCGGCGGCAACACCCTGCTCCGGGTCCTGCCGCAGAACGTCGCCGTGCCGGCCGTCGGGCTCGCCGTCACCGGGCCGCAGCAGTGCAACCTGATGATCGAGCACGTGATCGGCCAGACCGCGCCGGTCCCCCGGTTCGAGAACGACCCGCACGTTCCCCCGGCCCACCTGATCGAGTACAACGTCGCCCGCGCGCTGCTCACCGCGCCGCTGCCGCCGCCGATCGACGTGAGCACGCCGCTGAACGCGGCCAACACCGGCCGCACCATCGCGGCGGCCTACGGCGCGGCGGCCCACGCCCCCACCGCCGCGTTCACCGGCCTGCTGCAGACCTTCGGGCTGAACCAGTTCGCGGCGCCCGGCGTCGGAGAGGGCTTCCTGACCAGCGGCCTGACCGACGTCGCCCCGGGTGTCGCCCTGGTCCAGGGCGGCTACCCGACCCACACCGACCACTACCGGCCGGTCGGCGGCGCCAACCCCGTCCTGCTGGCGAGCCGGAGCTGGGGCGACCACTGGGCGGGTGTGGTCGCCGCCGACGGCAGCGACGTCGTCACGCTGGAGAACTACGCCCGCAACGCCGAGGACGGCGTGGGCGGCCACGACTCCCGGTACTACTTCCAGCTGTACCAGACCGACCCGGCCGCGGCCGGTACGACCTGGCACGCCGCCTGGACGACCGTTCCGATGGCTGCCATCCCGCCGCCCGTCCCGGTCGTCGCCCCGCCGCACCCCGCGCCCACCCACCAGCCGGTGACGCCGGGCGTCCGCAGCTTCGCCAACCCGATCACGCTGCGCGTCGCCCGTCCCGAGGCCCGCTGGGACGCCATCGCCGACACCCTCTACGCGGCCGTTGCGCTCAACACCATCAAGGACGACCACAACCTCGTCGGCCCGGCCCCGGACGCCCACACCGAGATCCTCAACGTCCTCAAGGGCCTGCGCTACGCCAACGTCCGGCTCGCCGCCGCCCAGAACGGCGACCCCGGCCGGACCGCCGCGTGGCTCCTCGCCCTCCACAACGCCGTCGCCGCGCACCGCTGGGAGGGCAACATCCAGGCCCTGCTGTACACGTACGGCCGGATGTTGGCGCTGCACCACCTCTGACACCAGGTCAGGACAGCTCCCTCAACCGCCGTTCCAGGAACTCGCGTTCGGCGTCGTTCCCGGTGCGGGCGAGCGCCGCCCGGTAGGCCGGCGCCGCCTCGCCGGGGCGGCCGAGGCGGCGCAGCAGGTCGGCGCGGACGGCGTGGAACAGGTGGTGGTCGGCGAGGTCGAGGGCGTCGACCAGGGCCAGCGCCGCGCCCGGTCCGTCGACCTCGGCCACGGCGACGGCGCGGTGCAGCGCCACGACCGGGGTCGGGGCCAGGGCCATCTGCTGGTCGTAGAGCCGGACGATCTGGCGCCAGTCGGTGGCATCGGCGGTGGCGGCGTCGCAGTGCACGGCGTTGATCGCGGCCTGCAGTTGGTACGGGCCGGGGCGGTCGAGGCGCAGGCAGCGGCGGACCAGCGCGTGGCCCTCGGCGATGAGCGCGCGGTCCCACCGCGTGCGGTCCTGGTCGGCGAGCAGCACCAGGGCGCCGTCGGCGGTGGTGCGGGCGCGCCGACGGGCGTGGGTGAGGAGCATCAGCGCGAGCAGGCCCAGCACCTCCGGTTCGTCGGGCATCAGCTCGGCGAGCAGGCGGCCCAGCCGGATCGCCTCGGCGCAGAGCTCCTCGCGCAGCGGCTCGGGGCCCGAACCGGTGGTCAGGTAGCCCTCGTTGAAGACCAGGTACACCACGGCGAGCACCGGGCGCAGCCGGCCCGGCAGCTCGGCGTCGCCGGGGACGCGGTACGGGATCCGCGCGTCGCGGATCTTCGCCTTGGCCCGGACGATCCGCTGGGCCGTGGTCGACTCGCCGACCAGGAAGGCCCGGGCGATCTCCGCCGTGGTCAGGCCGCCGAGCAGGCGCAGGGTCAGGGCGACCTGCGCGGTGTCGGCCAGGGCGGGGTGGCAGCAGGTGAAGATCAGGCGCAGCCGGTCGTCCTGCACGGGTCCCTCCTCCGTCGTCCCGCCCGGGGTGTGCAGCAGCACCGCCTCGGCGTGGTGGGCGCCGCGCGCCGCCTCCCGGCGCTGCCGGTCGATCGCCTTGCGGCGGGCCGTGGTGATGATCCAGCCGGCGGGGCTCGGCGGCAGCCCGGCGGCCGGCCAGCGCTCGGCGGCCACGGCGAACGCCTCCTGGACCGCCTCCTCGGCGAGGTCGATGTCGCCGGTGAGGCGGATCAGGACGGCCACCGCGCGTCCGTACTCCGCGCGGAAGACCCGTTCGACCTCGGCTGCCGACGCCACGTCAGTTCTCGGCCTCGCCCCGGAACGGCCTGACCTCGATGGGCAGCGTGGTGGCCAGCGCGTACCGCCGGCCCCATTCCAGTGCGGCGTCCAGGTCGGGGGCCTTGATGACGGTGAACCCGCCGAGGTGCTCCTTCCCCTCGACGAACGGGCCGTCGGTGACCAGCACCTCGCCGCCGCTGGGGCGCAGCACGGTCGCGGTGTCCGGATCGTGCAGGCCCTGCCCGAACACCCACGACCCGGTGGACTCCAACTCCTCTCGCAGCACCGCCAGTTCGGCCATCACCTGGCGGAGGAACTCCGGTGGCGGGACGGTGCCCTGCGGCTGGTACATCGCGAGCAGGTAGAGCTTCATCCTGATGCGCCTTCTCTCCGTGCGTGTCGTGCGGTAGGTCTCGATCGGTGCGTTCGCTCAGCACGTCTCGTAGGTGGCGATGATCACGCCGGTTCCGGTCGGCACGCTGTCCACCAGCCGCATCCGGCTGAGCGGACCGCGGTCGGGGAAGAGCCGCCGGCCCGACCCGAGGACCAGCGGGTGGACGGAGAGCACGAACCGGTCCACCAGTCCGGCCGCGGCCAGCGAGCGGACCAGTTCGCCGCTGCCGAGCACCACGAGGTCCTGTTCCAGTTCCTTCTTCAGGTCCGCGACGGCGGCCGCGGCGTCGCCGGTCAGCAGGACGGAATTCTGCCAGGGCAGCGGTTCCTCGAGGGTCCCGGACACGACGTACTTCGGCGTCCCGTTCAGCTTCTCCGTGTACGGGTTGCCGTCGGTGCGCTCGGCCCACGCGCGTGGAACTCCAGCTAGGTCCGCCGCCCGAAGAGCATCGCCCCGGTGGCGGCCATGCCCCGTCCCATCACCTCCATCATCACCGGGTCCGCGTACGGCGCTCCCCACCCGCCGTGCTCGAACCCGCCCCGGGTGTCCTCGTCGGGACGGCCCAGCCCCTGCATCACGCCGTCCAGCGTCACGCTCTCGGTGACCACGATCGCCGCCATCGCGCACGCTCCTCTCCACCGGCGAACGGCCCGTGCCGCTCGCTCTCACCCCCTACACGAACGGGACCCGACGAAATCGACACCGCCGACGGAATCCGTTCGGCCGGAGCGGAACGGCAGGGCGGAACGGCCCGGCCGCGGCGGTCGTTGGACCGCCGGACGGTGCGGACGGGGTGGGAGTGGCGGCATGCTCTGGTGGGCGCTGGACGACATCCGGCTGCAGGTGACGGGGCGCAGCGCGCGGTTCTCGCAGGTGGTGGTGGAGCTGGCGTGGAATCCGGGCGCGGGCCCGGCGGCGGCGGGTGCGGTGGAGGAGGTCGCGCGCGGCATGGCGAACGCGCCGTGGTTGGGGGCGCCGATCGGGTCGGTGGTGCTGGTGGCCGCCGGCGGCGAGGCGCATCCGGGGGTGGGCCCGGCCGTGGGCACGGTACGGGAGTTGTGGCCGGCGGCCGTGGTGCGGGTGGTGGACGAGGCGCTGGCCGCCGTGCTCGGGGCGGGTCTGGCGGCGGAGCCCGCCGCGTGCGTGGTGGTGCACCAGGACGCCGAGCGCACCTCGGTCGCCGTGGTCGCCGGGCGCGAGGTGGTCGCCGGCGGCCTGGCGGTCGGTGGGGCTCGGGGTCTGGCCACGGCGCTGATCGGGCATCTGCGGGCCGCGCACCGCCTGGACGTCGGCCCGCAGATGGCGTGGGCGTCCGTCGTCCACGGCGGCGCGTTCGCGCCCTCGCCGTGGGTGTCCGAGCCCGGGCCGGTGTACGGCAGTGTGGTGCCCTGGGACGGCAGCGGCCCCCGGGAGCCGGGCCGGGCCACGCTGCAACCGGCCGAGACCCGCGCCGTCCTGACGCCCGCTTACCTGCGGGTGGCGGAGCTCGTGACGCGGGTGCTGCGCGACGCGCCGCCGGAGGTGGTGCGACAGGCCGCGGTCGGCGGACTGCTGCTGACCGGTCCGCACCCGCCGGGCGCGGACCTCCACCTGGCCGGCCTCACCGGGCTCCCCGCGCAGGCCGTGGCCGAGCCGGGACGCGGCGCGCACCGGCCCCTGGTGCTCCTCGACGGGGTGGCCCGCCTGCTCGCCGAGTCGCCGCCCGAGCCCGCCCTGGGCGATCCCGCGGAGGCCGAGCAGCGCCTCCGGGACGCCCTCGCCCGCCTCACCGCCCTGCTGGGCGGGGCACCCCGATGAGCACCTTCGCGTTCCGCGCCTGAGCACCTTCGCGTTCCGCGCCGCGGACTGACTCCACGGCCTGAATACACGGCCCGTTTCGGCGCGGTCCCGGCCCCGCGCACCCAAAAAATGGGAGAGCGCTCTCCCGCTTGACATGCATTCTGCCAGGTCATCACACTGCTGGTGCGAGAGAGCGCTCTCAGCGCTCACCCTCTCTCTCGTTGCGCGTCCGCACCTTCCCCCACCCGCATTGCACGCGCGCCCGAGGAGCCGCCGCATGCCCGTTTCCCGGATCCACTTCCGCTGGAGGGCACCCCTGTGTGCCTTCGTCACCGTCGCCGCCCTGCTGGCCGGCCTGGTGCTCGCGCTGAGTCCGGCGCCGCGCGCCCACGCCGCGGCGAGCCTGCTGTCGCAGGGCAGGCCCACCACCGCTTCCTCCGTCGAGAACGCGGGGACGCCGGCGTCCGCCGCCGTCGACGGCAACACCGGCACCCGCTGGTCCAGTGCGTTCGGCGACCCGCAGTGGCTGCAGGTCGACCTCGGCTCCAGCCAGAGCGTCAGCCAGGTCGTCCTGCAGTGGGAGACCGCGTACGCGACCGGGTACCGGATCCAGGTCTCGAACGACGCGGCCACCTGGACCACCGTCTACTCCACCACCACCGGCGCGGGCGGCACGGAGACGCTCAACGTCGCAGGCACCGGCCGGTACGTCCGGATGTACGGCACCGCCCGGGCCACCCAGTTCGGTTACTCGCTCTGGGAGTTCCAGGTCTACGGCGGGTCCGCGCCGACCGCCTGCGGCACCGCGAACGCCGCGCAGAACCGTCCCGCCACCGCCTCGTCCGCGGAGAACGCCGGGACGCCCGCGTCCGCCGCCGTGGACGGCGACGCCGGCACCCGCTGGTCGAGCGCGTTCGGCGACCCGCAGTGGCTGCAGGTCGACCTCGGCACCGTCCAGAGCGTCTGCCAGGTCCAGCTCCAGTGGGAGACCGCGGCCGCGAAGGCGTACCAGATCCAGGTCTCGAACGACGGCGCCACCTGGACGGCGATCTACTCGACGACCACCGGCGCGGGCGGCACCGAGAGCCTGAACGTCACCGGCACCGGCCGCTACGTCCGGATGTACGGCACCGCGCGCACCACCGCCTACGGCTACTCGCTGTGGGAGTTCCGGGTCTTCACCACCTCCACCGGCTCGCCGACCCCCACCCCGAGCCCGACCCCGACGCCCACCGGCACCGCCGACCCGTTCTGGGGCGACACCGGCAGCATCCCGGCCGCGAAGAACGTGCTGATGGTCAAGGTGCTGAACCGCACCAACGGCGCCTACCCGGACAGCCAGGTGTACTGGAGCTTCAACGGGCAGACGCACTCCATCGCGGAGCAGCCCTACCTGGACATGCCCGCCAACTCCTCCGGCCGGATGTACTTCTACCTCGGCTCGCCGACCAGCAGGTACGCCGACTTCATCGAGTTCACCGTCGGCCCGACCGTGTTCAACGGCAACACGACCCGCGTCGACGCCTGGGCGCTGCCGCTGGCGATGCGGCTGCACTCCGCCGACGGGTACGACGTCCAGGTCGGCGACGCGCAGCAGGTCTTCACCGAGAGCCGCACCCAGCTGTTCCAGGACTTCGCGAACGCCGTCCCGCAGGAGTTCAAGGTGCTGGCGCAGACCGAGGCGCCGTACCGGATCATCGCGCCGGGCAGCGACCCGAGCTTCCGGACCGGCGGGGTCAACGCGAACTACTTCACCGCGTACGCGAATTCGGTCGGCATCAACGAGACCACCTCGAACATCTTCGGCTGCGCGGGGACGCTGGCGAACGACGCGGGCGGGTGCGCGGCGCTCAACCGGCACGTCGCCACGCTGCCGCAGTCGCAGTGGTCCGACCCGAGCAAGTACTACTCGGCCGGTCCGGCCAACTACTACGCCAAGTTCTGGCACGACCACGCGATCGACGGGCTGGCCTACGGCTTCCCGTACGACGACTACGCGGGCCAGTCCTCGTACATCTCGCACGCGAACCCGCAGTGGCTCGAGGTCGCCGTCGGCTACTGAGCCCCTGCCGCATCCCCCACCCACTCGTCTGCGAGGCGACATCGTGAACCTACGTGCACTTCGCCCGGCCCACGCTCCGGGCTCGACCCCGACCTCCCGGTCCCGACACACCGTCAGCACGCTGTGGACGGCGGCGTTCGCCGTCCTGGGCCTGCTCGCCGCGCTCCTGGTCTCCGGCGCGCCCAGCGCGCACGCGGCCGCGACCCTGTTGTCGCAGGGCAGGCCCGCCACCGCATCGTCTGTCGAGAACGCCGGCACCCCCGCCACGAGCGCGGTGGACGGCAACGCGAACACCCGCTGGTCCAGCGCGGCCGCCGACCCGCAGTGGCTGCAGGTCGACCTCGGCTCGACCGCGACGATCACTCAGGTCGTGCTCCAGTGGGAGACGGCCTCCGCGAAGGCGTACCAGATCCAGGTCTCGGCCGACGGCGCGAACTGGACGTCGATCTACTCGACGACCACCGGCCCGGGCGGCACCGAGACGCTCAACGTCACCGGCACCGGCCGCTACGTCCGGATGTACGGCACCGCCCGGAACACCGGCTACGGCTACTCGCTGTGGGAGTTCCAGGTCTTCGGCACCACGGGGACCGGCGGGGGCGGCGCGACCTGCGGCACGCAGAACGCGGCGCTGAACCGGCCGGTGACCGTGTCGTCGCAGGAGAACGCCGCCTTCCCGGCGGCCGCCGCCGTCGACGGTGACGGTGGCACCCGCTGGTCCAGCGCGGCCGCCGACCCGCAGTGGCTGCAGGTCGACCTGGGCTCCATTGTGACGATCTGTCAGGTCGCCCTCAGCTGGGAGGCCGCGTACGCCACGGCGTTCCAGCTCCAGACCTCGACCGACGGCGCGAACTGGACGTCGATCTACTCCACCACCACCGGGACGGGCGGCACCCAGACCCTGAACGTCACCGGCACCGGCCGCTACGTCCGGATGTACGGGACCGCCCGGGCCACCCAGTTCGGGTACTCCCTCTGGGAGGTCCAGGTCTTCACCGGCGGCAGCGGCAGCACGCCCTCGCCGTCCCCGTCGCCCACCGGCGGCGGCAGCTGCGGCACCGTCAACGCGGCGCTCGGCCACCCGGCCACCGGCTCGTCGACCCAGGACGCCAACCCCGCGTACGACCCGTTCTACGCGACCGACGGCAGCACCCTGACCCGCTGGTCGAGTGCGATCGGCGACCCGCAGTGGATCGACGTCGACCTGGGCGGGAGCCTGCCGATCTGCCAGGTGGTGCTCCAGTGGGAGAACGCCTACGCCTCCGCGTTCCAGATCCAGACCTCCACGGACCGCACCAACTGGACCACCGTCTACTCCACCACCACCGGGACTGGCGGCACCCAGACCCTGAACGTCACCGGCACCGGCCGGTACGTCCGGATGTACGGCACCGCGCGCGGCACGGGGTACGGGGACTCGCTCTGGGAGATCGTCGTCCACACGATCGGCAACCAGACCGTCACCATCCCGCCGCCCCCGCCGCAGCCCGCGCCGGGCAACTGCCCCTGGATCAACGAGCCGAACGTGGCCGTCGCGACCCGGGTCGCCCAGCTGATGGGCGCGATGACGCAGGATCAGAAGGACCGGATGCTCTACGGCACCGATTCCAAGGTCTACATCGGTCAGATCGCCGGCCAGCCCGCGCTGTGCATCCCGGACGTCAACTTCGAGGACGGGCCGACCGGTGTCGGCGACGGACTCGGCGGCGTCACCCAGTTCCCCGACGGCGAGGTGTCCGCGGCCACCTTCGACCCGGGCTACGTGCACGACTTCGGCGTGGCGATCGGTCAGGAGTTCGCCGGCAAGGGCGTGAACGTCTCGCTCGGCCCGACCATCAACATGGTGCGCGACCCGCGTTGGGGCCGCGCCTACGAGACCTTCGGCGAGGACCCGTACCTGACCGGCGAGATCGTCAGCGCGGACGTCCAGGGCATGCAGAGCCAGTGCGTCATGGCGGAGGTCAAGCACGCCGCCGCGTACAACATCGAGCAGCCCGCCGCGCCCGGCAACGAGATCGTCGACAGCCGCACCCTGCAGGAGATCTACCTGCCGGCCTTCCAGACCGCCATCGAGAAGGGCGGCGCGGCGGCGCTGATGTGCGGCTACAGCATGGTGAACGGCGAGTACTCCTGCCAGAACCCGACGGTGGAGAACATCCCGATGTACCAGCAGGCCGGGTTCCAGGGGTTCATCACCTCCGACTGGGGCGGCATCCACTCCACCGTGCCGTCGGCGAACGCCGGCGAGACGGTCGAGATGCCCTTCGGCGGCTTCTTCGCCGCGTCGCTGGTGCAGGCCGTCGCGGCGGGCCAGGTCACCCAGGCCACCTTCGACACCATGGTGTCCCGGGTGCTGACCCAGATGTTCCGCTTCGGCATGTTCGACAAGGCGCCGAGCGGCTCCACCACCGCCATCGTCGCCACCCCCGCGCACCGCGAGGTCGCCCTCCGGGGTGCCGAGGAGGGCACGGTGCTGCTGAAGAACAACGGCGTCCTGCCGCTCGACCCGAACGGCGGCCGGTCCGTCGCGGTGATCGGCACCCAGGCCGGCCCGGGCGTGATCACCGCCGGCGGCGGCAGCGGCACCGCCACCAGCACCGGCACGTACACCCCGCTGTACGGCATCCAGCAGCGCACCGCCGGGACGAACACCACGGTCGCCTACGACGACGGCACGAACCAGGCGAGCGCGGTGGCGCTGGCGCGGTCCTCGAACGTGGCGGTCGTCTTCGCGTCCGACAACTACGGCCACGAGGAGGCCGACAATCCCACGCTCAACCTGCCCGGCGACCGGGACGCGCTGATCGCGGCGGTGGCCGCGGCCAACCCGAACACCATCGTCGTGCTCAGCGACAACTCGGCGATCCTGATGCCGTGGCTGAACCAGGTCGCGGGCGTGTTCGAGGGCTTCTACCAGGGACAGGAGTTCGGCCAGGCCATCGCGGCGCTGCTGTTCGGCGACGTGAACCCGTCCGGGCACCTGCCGATCACCTTCCCCGCCTCGCTGTCCCAGCTGCCGGCGAGCACCACCGCGCAGTGGCCGGGCGTCAACGGGACCGTGCAGTACTCCGAGGGCCTGCGCATCGGGTACCGGCACTACGACGCCGACAACCTCACCCCGCTGTTCCCGTTCGGGTTCGGCCTGTCGTACACCGGCTTCGCGTTCGGCAACCTGCAGGTCGGGCCGCTGACCAACGGTCAGGCGACGGTGACCGCCACCGTCACCAACACCGGCAGCCGGGCCGGGACCGAGGTGGCCCAGCTGTACGTCGGCGACCCTGCCTCGGCCGGCGAGCCGCCGCACCAGTTGAAGGGCTTCCAGCGGATCACCCTGAACCCCGGTGCCTCCGCCCCGGTCACCTTCACGGTGACCGCGCACGACCTCGCGCACTGGGACACCGCGTCCGGCAACTGGGTCGCGACGGCGGGGAGTTACCAGATCCTGGTCGGTGACAGCTCCCGCAACCTGCCGCTGACCGCCAACCTCACCAACCCGACCACCGTCACCGCCAACGCCATGGACTGACCCCGCGGCGTGCTCCGTGTGGCGGCTGCCCCCCGGCAGCCGCCACACGCTGTTGTGCGCCCTTGGTCAGGCGCCGATGGCGGCGATGACGGCCTGGGCGACCTTGCGGCTGGAGTACTGCTGCTGACCGGTGATCAGGCGGCCGTCGCGGACGGCGAAGGGCTTGAACAGCCCGGCGCTGATGTAGTGGGCACCCCGCGCGCGCAGGGCGTCCTCCGCGCGCCACGGCATGATCCGCACGCCCGCGGCCCGGTCGCTGTACTCCTCCTCGGTGTTGGAGAAACCGGTGACGGTGCGTCCGGCGACCAGCGCGGTGCCGTCGGCGAGCTCGCAGTCGACCAGCGCGGCGACGCCGTGGCAGTACGCGGCGACGATCTTCTCCGCCTCCCAGAACGTCCGGATGGCCCGGTGCAGGGCCTCGTTGTCGCGGAAGGTGAACATCGGCGACTGGCCGCCCGCGATCAGCAGCGCCTCGTACCGGTCCAGGTCCAGGTCGTCGAGGGCGGGCGTGGCCTCCAACAGGCCCGCGAGGTCGGGGGTGTTCACGAATCCCATCGTGATCAGGTCCTCGGCGGACCACCTCGAGGCGTCCCGGGGATCGGACAGCGCGTCCATCTCCACCGTGCCGCCGGCCGGCGACGCGATGGTGACCCGGAAGCCGGCCTCGGTCAGCTCGTAGTAGGGGTGGGTGAGTTCGGCCCCCCAGAAGCCGACGGGCCAGTGGTTGTTGCTGCTCACGGTCGGGTTGGCGACGACTGGGTCGAATCACTTTGCTTGAGTCCAAGCATTCGATCCAACGGATGTATTCCTCTATCCTTGAGCCATGGAGGACAACAGCGGCGTCCGCGACAGCGTGGACGCGATCCTTGAGCAGTGGCACCACGAGCGCCCCGACCTCGCGGTGGCGCCGGTCGGGGTGGTCACCCGTCTCGCGCGCGTCCGCGGCCACCTCGACCTGGCACTCGCCGAGGTCTTCGCCGGATTCGACCTCACCCCGGCGGACTTCCAGGTCCTGGTCCACCTGCGCCGCGCCGGCTCCCCGTACCAGCTCGGCCAGGCCCGCCTCATGGACTCGCTCGGCCTGACCTCCGGAACGGTCAGCGTGCGCCTGACCCGCCTCGAACAGCGCGGTGTCGTGGTGCGCGAGCCCGACCCGGACGACAAGCGCAGCTACACCGTCCGGCTGACCGACAGCGGCCTGCAGCTGTTCGACCGGATCGCACCGGAACACCTGGCCAGCGAGGACCGCCTGCTGTCCGCCCTCGGCCCGGACGAGCAGGCCCAACTCGCCGCGCTGCTGCGCAAACTCCTCGTCTCGTTCGAGCGCGTCGGGCCGCACGCCGCCCGGATCTGGGGCGCCACCCTCGAACCCGCCCGCATCGCCCGCCAGACCCGCGCCCTGGTCGGCCTGACCGACCGCACCGGCCTCCTCGTCACCCGCGTCGACCCCGACAGCCCCGCGGACCGGGCCGACATCCGGGCGGGCGACCTGATCACCCACCGCGGCGCCGCGCAGGTCCGCACCACCGCGGACCTCGCCGCGCCCGACGACCGCCCCGTCCCACTGCGGCTGCTGCGCGCCGACGAACCGTTCGAGACCACCGTCGACCCGACCACCCCCCTGGACTCCGCGTGAACGACGACACCTCCCCGATCGACGCGAGCGCACGAGCGGCGGACTTCAGCACCAGCCGCCTCGAAGCCTTCAGCGACGGCGTCTTCGCCATCGCGATCACGCTGCTCGTCCTCGACCTCAACGTCCCCGAGCCCGACGGGCTCGACGGTCAGTCCCTCGCCTCGGCGCTGGCGCACCAGTGGCCCGCCTACTTCGCGTATCTGACCAGCTTCCTGGTCATCGGCATCATCTGGATCAACCACCACGCCATGTGCGCCCTCGCGCGCCGGGTGGACCGCCGAACCCTGTTCGCCAACCTGGTCCTGCTGCTGACCGTCTCCGTGATCCCCTTCCCCACCCGCCTGCTCGCCACCTACCTCACCGCCCGCGACGCCGACGCCCACACCGCCGCCGCGATCTACGCCGCCACCATGGTCGCCATGAGCGCCGCCTTCTCCCTCCTCTTCCTCTCCTTCACCCGCGACGCCCGCACCCTGCACACCCCCGTCCCCCCGGAAGCCCTGCGCGCCGCGCGCCGCCGCTTCGGCATCGGCGGCATCTGCTACCTCGCCGCCCTAGGCATCGCCTACGTCAGCCCCGTCGCCATGCTCGCCACCCATGCGCTCATGGCCCTCTACTACTGCTTCGACCAACTCGCTCCCGCGCGCTCCTCGCGCTGACGGGTCTGATGCCATGACGCACTGTCAGGTCCCGCTCGGCGGGGGCGGCCTGGGCCGGGGCAGGTCGTGGCATGTCCGCGGCCGGAAAATCCGCAGGTCACACCCCTGTTCACCGCCCCGTCACCGGGTCTAGCATTCCCGCCACGGCGGCCTCACCACAGCCCCCTCCGGGCCGTCGCGCAGAGCAGCCGCGCCCATGACCCCACCTCGCGGCTGGCCTCCCACGGCCGGGCCCCAGGGACCACCCCCGTGTCCCGGGCCCGGCCGCTGCGCCGCCCACGCCCGCTGCTGTGCCGCCCACGCCCGCCCGCGTGATCCATCACCGCACCGGCGGGTCTCCCCCGAGTCCGGTCTGTCACCCCGTCAGACAACCGCCACGATCGCGTACGCCGTCACCGCGACCATTCCGGCCAGGATCACCGCGACCAGCACCCGTCCCAGCGGTCGCCGCTCCTCCCCCTTGTCGATCCAGAACCGCCCCGGCACGGCCGGCCGTCGGGCCGACTCCCCCGCCAGCCGGCGCAGCCGGACGGCGACCCCCTCGGTCCGCTGCGGATCCTGCGCCCCCGACTCCTCCCCCAACTCCGCTATCAGCACGCCCAGTTCGCCCGCCCCATCGGGCGCCGCCGGGCCTCCGAGCAGTTCGTGCATCGTCTCGCCGAGCGCCACCAGGTCGGACCTCAGCGGCGGCGCGACCGTCCCGAACCCGAGGATCTTCACGACCCCGTCCGACGTGAGCACCAGCCGCTCAAGCCCGATCCCACCGTGCGTCACCCCGGCCCGATGCGCGACCACCAGCGCCTCCGCCACCTGGGCCCCGAACTCGGCCACCTGGTCCGCCCGGTACCACCCGTCCAGCAGATGGTCCTCGAACGTGTACCCGTCGACCCACTCCCTCACCAGCACCGGCCGCCCCTCACACTCCCCCACCTCCAGCGCCCCGACGATCCCCACATGCCGCAACCACACCCCCGCCCCCGGCACCCCGCCCAACACCTTCACCACGACCGCCCGCCCCGCCACGACATCCCTCGCGCACCAGACCTCCCCCACCAGCCGCCCCTCGATCCGGTACCGCCCACCGACCACGTCACCGATCTCCACGCTGCCGCCCCCTCTCCCCGCGTCGCCTGGAAATCCGCGCGACGGCCATGGCGGCCAGTGTGCCGCAACAGGCTGTCGCCGCCGGCTTCGCGTACGGCCGACGAAACCCCGGCGATGCTGCCTAGGAGCCTTCGATCGAACGAGAGCCGCAATGGGGTGGTCGCGGGCCGGTCGGCGCCACGCGGTCCACACCTCGGTCATTCCGGCATGAGGTCGTCGCTGGCGCACACCGCCTGCTGGAGGAGCTCGAGGGCATGGGGCGCCTGTTCCCGACCGATCACGGCGATGTCCACCACGTACTGGCCGTAACGCAGTTCGCCGTACCAGCGCTCGCACCCGTCCGCCGAGTCGCTGTGGACGAGGCAGGAGTAGGACTGCGCGTCCGCCTTCGAGCTGCCGGCCAGCTCGACCGGCGGCGTGGTCCACGGCTTCCCGTTGTCCGTACGCCGGTGGGGGTGAGCGGCTGGACGAGGGCTACCTCCCTCGTAGCCACCCCCTGCCCCGGGACTGCTCCTGCCAGTACGTGAGTGCCTGCTGGGTGGTCGCGAGGTCGGGATGGTCTGGGCGGAGGACACGCAGTTGCTCGTTCAGCAGGTCGGAGAGGAGGGCCACTGCGCCGCGAGGGTCGCCGGACTGGCCGCGCCAGCGGGCGAGGGCGGCCCGGGTGCGGAAGATCGCGGACCGGTCGGTTGCCACCGCGTACGGGTTGGACCACGTGCCCCGAGCACCCTGGGCGATCTCGCGCTGCTCCATGCGGAGTTGGTCGTTGAGCAGGTCGGTCAGGACGGTCACGGCCCCCCGCGCGTCCCCCGATTCGCCCAGCCAGTGGCCGAAGCGGAAACGGGCGTCGAAGGTGCCCCAGCTCGCCGGCCCGAACGTGCGGGACTGCTCGTTGACGACCTGGCGGTACATGACTACCGCCCCGGCCGCGTCTCCCGCCTTGCCCTGCCACTCGGCGGCGTCGCGGCGCAGGGTGAAGTCGGGCGGGCCCGTCCATCCGTCGACGGCCGCGATGTAGCCGTCATCGGCGAGCAGGTCGCGATAGACGCGTGCGACGCCCGGCAGGTCACCGGCCTGTTCGAGCCAGTAGGCCAGGCGGTAGCGCAGCTCGGTGACCTCCTTGACCAGGCGGATCCGCTGGGCGGGGTACAGCTCGTACTCCGGTGCCAGCAGGGCGAGTTGGTCGTCGATCACCCGACGGTACTCGGTGATCGCGGCGGTGAGGTCGCCGGATTCCGCCCGCAGCCGCGCGATCCGGCCGCGCAGCTTCGTCACGGACTGGTGCCGGGCTCCCAGCCGGTCGGCCGTCGTCGCCAGGAGCGCTTCGAAATAGTCCAGTGCGGCCTGTGGCCGGCCGTCGTCCGCCAGCGTGTCGCCCACCCGGAGCACGAGGTCGTGCAGCTCCTGACCGGTACTCCACCCGTACCGGAGTCCGGGCTCGCCGGAGCCCAGCATCACGGCCGGGGCATTGCGGGTCAGCGCCTCGACGTTGGAGCGCAGCACGTCCGGGGGGAAGTCGAGGGCGCGTGAACGCAGGTGCGGCGCCTGATCCCTCGGGGGAACCAGGAAGAACGTCATCGAGTTCGCCTCGTCCGCCGACTTCCGGGACGCGACGAACAGCAGGTTGGCGGCCACGTCGGCCAGCTCTGCGGCCCGGCTCGCGGGCACGCCCTCGCGGACGGCTCGCTGGACCATCGGGTGGACCCGCACCGACCGGTCCTGGTTCGCCGGGTCGTAGTCGAGCAGGCTCCACCGGTGCAGCAGCGCGAGCGTCTTGTCGGTGCGCTCGTCCGGCTCCGCGTCCTCTGCCGGGCGGTCGGTCCGCTGCCGGTCGAGGTACCTGACCGCCTCGGTCAGCACCGCAGCCGGGATGCCGTCGGAAGCCAGCGGCGCCGCCAGTTCCAGCAGCATCCGCGCCGTTCCGACCGGCTCCATGGCGTCGGCGCGCTCCAGCGCGAGGTCCCAGGCCTCGGGCAGCGGCACGCTCTGCTCGTCCGGCAACCCGCCCGGGTCCGGCACGAGGTCGGCCAGCCGCCGACCGTCGTCGCCGAGCAGGCGGAGGTAGTCGGCGCAGCTCAGACCGGTGCTGCCCAGGTAGGCGGCCGCCTGCGCGAGCGCGAGCGGCAGGTGTCCCAGCTCGCGGGCGAGCGCCTCCAGTTGCTCGGGCGGCTCGACTCGGCCGGAGGCGGCGAGCGCCGCTGTGAGGTAGCCGAAAGCCTCGGCGGAGCTGAACGACGGCACGGTGACCACCTGTCGGCTGGGCCCCTCGCGGGCCACGTCCCGGCGCCAGGTGGTGACCAGGGTCCGCCCCACGGGCTGGTCCGGCGGCCAGAGTCCGCGCAGGTCGTCGGGGTCGACCACACCGTCCAGGACGATCAGCCGGCGAACCGTCTCCCCGTCCCCGCCCGGCCGGAGCCAGGCCAGGAATTCCCGCGCGCCCTGCTCCGGATCGGCCGGGGCACGACCGGTGATCTCGGCGATGGCCTGGGCGTAGGCGGCCAGGATCGCCGCGCGGCTGCCGGCGGTGACCCAGACCAGCAGGTCGAGTTGCCCGGCCTGCCAAGCGGTGCGGGCCTCGTTCGCGGCCAGCTGAGTCTTGCCGGCCCCGGCGGCGCCGACCAGTATCCGGCAGCGCGCAGGGATGTCGGGAGTATCGACAACGGCCCGGCGCTGGAAGCAGTGCGCGGTGTTCGGGACCGCCCCGACCCGGTGCGGCCAGACGGCCGGGGCATGCCGGCCGGCGTAGTAGGCCACCTGGTCGGCGTGGCCGACGGCGAAGCTGTGGTTGCTCGCCTGCACCCCTGCGAGCGGCGGCGGTGGCGAGGTCGGTGACGGGCTTGGCGTGGCCGGTCCGTTCAGCCCTGGGACGGATCCGGCATCTGAGGGTGGCCGATCTGCACGCCCCCGTGGATCACACCGGCGGCGACCGAACCCTCCTGGGCACTGATGTGCACGTCTCCGCCGACCGCCATCCCGCCGTCCCCGGCCGACACCTGGGCCTGGGTCGCGCTCTCGGCCAGCAGCTCGCGCAGCGCCTCGCCGGCGCGCACGCGCTCGTCCTCCGGCAGGTCCTCCAGGAACGCCTCGAACCGGGCCTGCCAGGAGGCCTCCTGGCGGATCCGGAGCCGCTCCAGCTGCCCGCCCTCAGCCGCCGCGAGCTCGGCGGCGGTCCGGCCCAGCCGCTCCAGCTCGGCACTCTCACGCTGGGCGTTCCCCCGCCCGAACCAGGCGGCCACCCGGCCTCGGAACCCCTCCCAGGCCTGGGTACCGGCCGCGGTCATCACCGCCGTCCCGCCGGACATGGCCAGTGCGGTCAGCGTCTCGGACAGCATGCACAATCCCCCTGTCGACAACCGTGACCTCGACCGTACCGCGAGCCGGGCACCGCGCCCAGCCGGATATTCACGCGGCTACGCAGGCGAGCAAGGATAAGTGACTGATCGTCAGTAGTGTCGACCAAATCGTCACCCTGAAGCGCCGAAGGCGGTAATCGAGCTGAGTCCACGTCAGTTCCGCAGTTGACAAGGTCGCGGGCCGATGACGAGTGTGCCCGGGTGTGCACTGGGGGGTGAGGACGGCGCCCGGCCGCACGAGGAGGGGGTGCGGCCGGACGGCGGGCGGGTCAGTGCTTGCTGATCTGGACGTTGCGGATGTTCACGGGGAGCGTGGGGAAGCCGTCGCCGGGGTTGTTCTGGTCGTCCTCGCCGCCGGCTGCGATCTTCTGCAGGACGTCGAGCCCGGAGGTGACCTGGCCGAAGGGGGTGTAGGCGGGCGAGAGCTTGGTGTCCTTCCAGACGAAGAAGAACTGGCTGCCGTTGGTGTTCGGGCCGGCGTTGGCCATGGCGACGGTGCCGGCGGGGTAGGTGGCGCCGTCCAGGTTCTCGTCCGGGAACGAGTAGCCCGGACCGCCACTGCCGGTGCCGGTCGGGTCGCCGCACTGCAGGACGAAGATCCGCTGGGTGGTGAGCCGGTGGCAGTGGCTGCGGTCGAAGAAGTCGCGTTCGGCCAGGAACCGGAAGGAGAAGGTGGTGCACGGTGCCTTGTCCGTCAACGCCTTGAAGGTGATGGCGCCCTGACTGGTCTTCAGCGTCGCGTTGTAGGGCTGAGCGGCCTTCTTCGCGTCGAACACCGGGATGCCCTTGAAGTTGTCCGCCGGGACGGCCGGCGTGTAGGTGCAGCCGGCCGCGAGAGGGGCGGCGGGCTCCGCGGCTCCGGCGGCCGGGACGGACAGAGCGAGCGGCACGAGGGTCGCGGCAGCGGTGAGCAGTGCCCAGGACTTGCGCTTCATATGGCAACCTTCCCAAACGGTTTGGCGAGGACCTGCCATACATGCCCACTCCCCCGACGGCCACACCCCGCCATTCGCCCGCCTGGCCCTTGCACCCACCCTCGCCCACGCGATCCGGCAGCGGCGGACGTTCTCAGCGCCTGCTCAGCCGCGGCTCATCGCCGACCAAGGTGCGCGTCCGAGCATCGTCGCCATGATGGCACCATCGAGGTCACGGGCAGCCGCGCGCAGGCGGCGGCGGACGAGGCGACTCTGGCGGGCGGTGGCAGTGGTGGTGGCGTTCTCGGCACTCGGGTCGTGGCTGGTCTTCAACCACCCCGCGACCGGCACCCCGGTCAGCACCGCCGCCGCGGCCGTGTCCCCACCCTCACCCTCACCGAGCAGTGCAGCCACGGCCGCGGCCGAAACAGCCCCGCCCACCACCACGGCCGCTGGCACCGCCGAGGCGCTCGCGGACGCGGTCGACGCCCCCGGCGGCCACTTCGCCGTCACCGTCGCCGACCCCGCGTCCGGCGCGGAGGCGACCTACGGGACGGACAGCTTCGTCACCGCGTCGATCGTCAAGGTCGACATCCTGGCCGCGCTGCTCCTGCAGACCGGCGGCGAGCTGACGGACGATCAGAGGTCCGCCGCCGCGCTGATGATCGAGCAGAGCGACAACGACGCCGCGACGGCCCTGTTCCAGGCGGCGGGCGGCGCGACCGGGCTGGACCAGGCGAACGCCACGTTCGGTCTGACCGCGACGGTCGCCGGCACGGACGGCTACTGGGGCCTGACGTCGACCACCGCCGCCGACCAGGTGCGGCTGCTGCGGGCGGTGTTCACCGACGACTCGCCGCTGGACGCGGCCTCCCGCGGTTACCTCGGGCAGTTGATGGGCCGGGTCGTGGACGGCCAGGGCTGGGGCGTCTCGGCGGCGGACCAGGGCGGCGCGGTCGAACTGAAGAACGGCTGGCTGCCCCGGACCAGCACCGGCCTCTGGGTGGTCAACAGCATCGGCCGCGTCCAGTACGACGGCCGGGACCTGCTGGTGTCGGTGCTCAGCGACGGCTCGACCACCCAGGACGAGGGCGTCGCCCTGGTCGAGTCGGTCGCCTCGGCCGCAGTCCGGGTGTTCACCGCCTCGGGGAGCACCTCCCCGCAGCCGTGACCCGGCTCAGCGCGAGCCCCACCGGGCGACCTCCGCTTCGACCTGCGCGGCCTCCATGGCTCGGCCCCGGGCGGCACAGCAACTCGGCCTGGCCGCTCAGGGTGGCGAGGAAAGCGGGCAGGCAGAGCTCCGACGAGGCCGCGCTGGGCACGAACTATCTTATCCCGAACGCCAGTTGAGGACATTCCGGCGGCTGGCCGACTGCACCGTCCGGTGCGTCCGGGTCCACCGGCCCGGCTTGACCGGGAATCTGATTAGGTGCCATATTAGTTCTCGTGACCCAGCCTCCCGAGATCGGATCCGGCGCGCCCACGCTCGACCAGGCCCGCCGCCAGATCGCCCGCTACGGCCTCACGGCCGATCCGCAGGCGGTGCTGGTCGCGGCGCGGCTGATGGCGGCCGGCGCCCGGATCGGTCAGGCCGGCGAGGTGCACTTCGGTCGCTTCGGCCTCTCGACCGGCCGTTACCGACTGCTGTCCGACCTGGAGGACCACGGCGGCGAGAAGTCACCCTCGCAGCTCGCGCAGAGCCTCGGCGTCTCCCGCGCGACCGTGACCGGCCTGGTCGACGGCTTGGAACGCGAGGGCCTGGTGGCCCGGCGGCCGTCCACCGAGGACGGGCGCGGCAACGTGGTGATCCTCACCGCACGCGGCGCCGACAAGCTGCGCGACCTGGCGCCGGAGCACTTCGACCGGATGCAGGGCCTGGTCAGCGGACTCACCCAGGAGGAACGCGCCACCTTCCTCGACCTCCTGGCCCGCGTGGTGGCGGGCATCGACGCACTCACCCGGGACTGACCCAGCCAGGCGGGCCGCTGCACGGCCCGCCTTCCTTACGCCCACATAGTTAGCTACCTAAGCATATTCACATTGCCAGAGAGGAAGACCCATGGCCAAGAAAGCCCCCGGCGCTCCCCCGCCCTTCGTCCTGTGGCGCGAGGTACTGGTCGCCTACGCCATGCCCGCCGTGTCGGCTGGTGTCGGCGGATTCATCACCCGGCAGCCGGAGTTGGTGATCGCGGCGTTCACCACCATCGGCGGCACCTCCGCCCTGGTGGCCGCCGCACTCGGCGCCACGCTGCAGCGCCGCCCCGTCCGCGCCCGGGCCCCCCGCACTCCGCGCGCGCTCGCCGCCGCCGTGCTCGGCCTGCTCGCCGCAGCACTCGCCCTCGCCGTCGGACTCGCCGCCGCCCGCTGGCTACCGCACCTCCCGCACCTCGCCCACAGCCCGTGGCCACGCCGACTCCCGATCGACCTGCCGATCTCCTCGACCCTCGCAGCCACCATCACCACCTGGCGCTGGCGCGGCAGCCGCAAGCCGGACCACCGGCACCCCACCGCACCCGCATCCCACCCCGCATCCCACCCCGGGTTCCGACCCGAGCCCGCACCCGAGTTCCGGCCCGAGTTCCGCCGCGAGTTCAGCCCCGACTCCCGCCCCTGATCCCACGTCGAACCCCGTCGCCGATCCCATCCCGCCCCCGCCCCGAACCCCTCCCCACATCGCGCCCCCAACTCGTTCCCGAACCCCGTTCCGAAAGGCATACATCGTGATCGTCATCATGGGCGCCGGCGGCGCCACCGGCGGTGCCACCCTGCGCAGCCTCGCCGCCCTGGGCGTGCCGACCCGCGCCCTGAGCCGCGAGCCGGCCCGGCTGGCGGCCGCGCTCGACTCGCAGACGCTCCGTCAGACCGCGACCGTCCCGGCCGATGCCGCCGATCCGGAGTCCCTGCGGGCGGCCTTCCACGGGGCGCAGCAGGTGTTCCTCACCATGGCCAACGGGCCGCACCAGGTCCGGTACGAGCTGAACGCGATCGAGGCGGCGGTCGACTGCGGCGTGCAGCACATCGTCAAGGTCTCGGCGCCCGCCGCCGAGCCGGACTCGCCCGTCGCGGTCTCCCGCGGGCACCACCTGATCGAGGAACGGCTGCGCTCGACCGGCATCACCGCCACCGTGCTGCGACCGTACGCGTTCATGCAGAAGCTGCTGCTCCTGGCACCCGGCATCGCGGCCGCCGGGCTGGTGCACGGCGCGATGGGCGGGGCGCGGTGCAACTACGTGGACGTCCGCGACATCGGGGATGCGGGGGCCGCGGTCCTCACCCTGCCGGAGCTGGCCGGCGGTACGTACGCGCTCACCGGCGGACGGGCCTTCAGCTACCCGGAACTCACCGCGCTGCTGGGCGAGTTGATCGGCCGACCGATCCGCTACCTGGACCTCGGACCGGCCGAGCTGCACGCCCACCTGGTGGGCCAGGCCGGGATGCCGGACTGGCTGGCGGGCCACGTGGTGGAGATCCAGCAGTTGGCGGTGGCCCGCCCGGAGACGCCGGACGACGCCTTCCTCCGCCTCACCGGGCGCGCCCCTCGCACCTTGGAGGCCTTCCTCGGCGAGAACCTGCACCACTTCCACTGACCCTCGATCAGCACGGCGGGCCGGACCTCCCGGGACACCGGACGTCCGGCCCGTCAGCCGCGGTCAGCCAGATCGGCCGGATCGGCCGGCTCCGCCAGCACCCCGCGCGCCAGCTCGTGCAGCTCGGCCACCAGCTCCGCGTACCGCGCGTCCGAGACGTACTGCCGCTCCTCCGCGTGGTGCACGAACGCGCCGATCGGCCACAGCGGGGAGCCCGGGTCGTAGGCGATCAGCAGGCAGTGGATCCGCCACGCCGCGCCCTCGGGGCTCAGCCGACCCGCCAGCAGGTCCTCCAACGCGTACCGGGCCTGCGCCCACTCGCACTCCTGCGAACTGACGGGCAGTCGCAGGGCCGGGCCCAACTCCTCGGCCACCGCGGCGAGCAGGCGCCGCGCCTCCAGGTGGTCCCACTCGGGCAGCACCGCGAGCTCCCACAGGGTCGGCGCGTCCGCCCCGCCGACCAGCGCGGCCCGGGCCGCCGACACCGCCACCGCGGCATCCCGCACGCCGTCCGCGCCGTCCTCGATCAGCAGGCGGCGCACCGGCTTCAGCGCTTCGTCCAGGTCCATGCGCGGGAGCGTAGCCACCGACTCCCACCTGCGGCGACGGGTTTTCCGACCCGAAACGCCGTCAGCCCGACGACTGGCCCCGAGCCGGCGGCCAAGGCCGACCGACCACCCGAAGCCTGACCCGCCGTCACACTCCCCGGGCCCCGTACGCGCCGACCGGCCGCAGGGCCCGTGACCAGGGCACTTGACCGGGCGATCACGCAGTGCCTGAATGAGGCCCGCCCACGGCATCACACAGCCGTACGAGGGCGTGTGTCGCCATGGTTCGGAGTCGTCATGTCGTCGTTGTCGTACCGGGAGTGGTACCGCCCGAGCCCGCACCTTCCCGGGGCGATCGTCGGTACCGTGGCCTGCCTGACCCCGGCCTTCGCGCCGCTGCCGTTCTGGGTGCAGGCGGTCTTCGACGTGCCGGCCGCGGCTTTCGCCACCTGGACGCTCCACCTGGCGCTGCGGATCCATCCCGCGCTGCGGGCCGACGCCACCGGGCCGGGTCTGGTGCTGATCGCCCCGGGGTCCCTGCTGCGGCCGCGGCGCCTGACCGTCCAGTGGAGCCGGATCGAGGAGATCCGGGTGGTCGAGCAGTTCGAGGACGCCGTCCCGGTGCCCTGCCTGGAGATCGTCCGGAACGACGCCGTGGCGGCGCCGGAGCCGTTCGCCCGCGGCGCGGCTGCCGGGTACGTCCGGCACGCCGTCCGCGGCTGGCTCCCGGACCGGGCCGAGCTGGAGCGGATCGCGGGTCTCGCCGAGCCGGGCATCCGGTTCGCGGAGGCGGTGCCGCCGGCGATCGCCCGGGCGGAGCAGAACCGGCAGACCGACCGCGACGACGCGTCGCCCACCGCCGCCGACCCGCGTTTCCTGCTGGGCCTTTGGCGGTACGGATTCGGCCTGTTCGGCTGGCTCCTGCTGTCCGCGACGCTGCTGGGCTCCACGGTGCCGGACCTCGAGGCCCACCTCGGTGCGGGCCGTCCGGGCGTCTGGACCGCGGAGCCTGAGTACTGCGCCAAGGGCGCCTGCCACGTCCACGGGGACTTCGTCTCGGACGACGGCCGCGTGGTACGCACCGACCTGGCCCTGCGCGGCGACGACTCGCTGTACCCGGCCGGCTTCCAGGTCCGCGCGCGGGACGCGGGCTCGCACGACTACGTGTACCCGCCAGGCGGCCTCGGCAACGACTGGCCGGCGAACGCCCTGCTCACCCTCCTCGCCGCGCTGCCGCTCGCCTTCTGGACCTGGCGGGTCCCGGTCCGCGCGGCCCGCCGCTCCGCGGAACTCGAAGCGGCGCCGTACCTGTAGCCGCGCTGCACCCGTAGCCGTGCCGTACCTGTTGCGGCCGCACGGCCGAGGCCGCCACCCGCACACTGCGGGTGGCGGCCTCTCAGCGTGTGCCGGATCGTCAGCCCTTGAACGCGGTGGTGCCGTTCGGGGTGCCGAGGCCGGTGGGGCCGTCGTAGCCGGCGCCGGCCTTGCACAGGTAGGCCGGGGAGCAGGAGCCGTTGGAGCCGGTGGTCACGTCGAACAGCGACGTGGTGTGGGCGTAGGGGAACGAGGCCGGGCTGGAGCCGCTGCTCGGGGTGCCGGCCAGGGCGTAGACGCCCGCGATGATCGGGGCGGAGGCGCTGGTGCCGCCGTAGACGGCCCAGCCGCTGCCGCCGTAGGTCTGGTAGACGGCGACGCCGGTGGCCGGGTCGGCGACCGCGGAGACGTCGGCGATGGTGCGCTTGCTGCAGCCGGTGTCCTTCTGCCAGCTCGGCTTGGCGTCGTACTTGGAGCAGCCGGAGCCGGTGCCCTCGGTGGAGTTGGTGAGCCAGACGCTCTCCGACCAGCCGCGGGTGCTGGAGTCCTTCTTCAGCGCGGTGCCGCCGACCGCGGTCACGTACCGGGAGGCCGCCGGGTACTGGGCGCCGTAGGCGGAGTCGCCGGAGGAGACGGTGATGGCGACGCCCGGGTGGTTGAAGTAGGAGCTGTCGTAGGAGGTGTCGGCGGAGGACTCGGAGCCGCCGTAGCTGTTGGAGACGAACTTGGCCCCGAGGTTGACCGCGGTGTTCACGGAGGTGCCGAGGTTGGCCATGGTGGCGCTGCTGGCCTCCACCAGGATGATCTTCGCGTTGGGGGCGATCGCGGAGACCATGTCGAGGTCGAGCGAGATCTCGCCCGCCCAGCCGGTGTTGTTCGCCGGGAGCGAGCTGCCGCCGGTCTGGTTGACCTGCTTGAAGCAGCCGCTGGCCTTGGTGCAGGCGGGCAGGCCGTACTGGGCGCGGTAGGTGGCCATGTCCGACTCGGCGTTCGGGTCGTTGTAGGCGTCCACGATCGCGATGGTCATCCCCGCGCCGCCGTTCGCGGCCAGCTTGTACGCGCTGCGCAGGTCGGCCGGACCGTAGCCGGACGGGGTCGCGTTCGGGGTGACTCCGAGCGGCTGGACGGTCTCCACCGTGCTGGTCACACGCAGCGCGTGACAGGCCATGGTGTCGCCCTTGGCGAGCGTGTCGCACGCCTTGACCCAGGACGTGCCGTCCTTGGAGTGGACCTCCGGCCCGGCGGCCGCGCCCGCCGGTCCTGCGGTGGCGAAGGCGGACAGAGCGAGGGCGGCGGCCCCCGCGACGGCGAGGGCCGTGCGGCGGGTTGCGGCGACGGAAGTGCGCATGGGGGATTGCCTCCTGTGGCTGGGGTGACCGGAAGCGGTGCACGCCGAGCCGCGCGGGCGGATGGGTGTCCGGGCGCGCGGCGGGGCAGGCTCGACGGCGGGGATCTGGGGCCGCCGCCGGGCCGGGCGGGTCCGTGGAACCTCGGGACTGGCGTTCGACGCTATCCGGGCATGCTCATGCCCAACAAGAAGTCCGCAGGAATCCGAACCAGCCTTTTACCCCGCCCCGCTGACCCTTTGTCAGTCGACGCCGCTTCGCTCGAGGAGTCTTTGCCTCCGTTTCCCCGGTCCCCTCCCCCGCCCTCCTACCGGGTGTCGCCGGTCCAGTCCCACCGCAGCGGGTTCCCGGGCCGGGGCCGGTAGCGGGAGCGCCCGCCGGCGCCGAAGCGGCCGAGTTCGGTGGAGAGCGCGGTGCCGCCGACGAGCAGCTCGGTGGTCCAGCCGGTGACGTCCAGCAGCAGCCCGTCCAACGGTCCACCGCACAGCTCGCGGTAGGTCCGGCCCGGCCGCGGCCCCGGATCGTCGTGGTCCGCGCCGTAGACCCGGCCCCTCAGCAGCTCCTCGTCGTCCATACCGGCCACCCTCGCAGCCGCCACCGACATCCCCCGGCCGGGCCGCCGCCCTCACCCCGCTAGTCGGCCGGCGTCCAGAGCCGCAGCTTCTCGGGGTTGCGGACCACCCAGATCCGGGTCGCCCGGCCGCCCGCGGTGGCGAAGGCGGCCACCGTGGCGGTCACGCCGCCGAGTTGGGCCACCAGTCCGGGCGCACCGGCCACCGTGCACTCCAGCAGGCGCAGCCCGGGTGCCTTGTCGGCGATCGCGATCATGTACTGCGCGATCCGGGCGCCGCCCTCGACCGGCCGCAGCACGGTGCCGACCAGGCCGCCGCCGTCCGCCGTCATCACCGCGTCCGGGTCCAGCACGCCGACCAGCGCCGCGATGTTCCTGGCCTCCCACGCCTCCTTGACGTGCCGCACCACCTCGGCCTGCCCGACCGTCGAAGTCCCTTGCCCGGCCGCCGAAGTCCCTTGCCCCGCAGCCGACTTCGCGGCCCGCACCCGGCGGCGGCCGGAGCTGGCCAGCTCCCGGCAGGCGCCCGGCGTCCGGCCCACGATGGTGGAGATCTCGGGGAACGAGTACCGGAACACGTCGTGCAGCACGAACGCCACCCGCTCGGCGGGCGTCATCGTCTCCAGCACCACCAGGAACGCCATCGTCACCGACTCGTCCAGGGTGATCTGGTCGGCCGGGTCAGCCGCGGGGAGCCGTCCGGCCCACTCCCCGCGGTCGGGCACCGGCTCCGGCAGCCACTCCCCCACGTACCGCTCGCGCCGGACCCGCGCCGAGCCGAGCACGTCCAGGCAGATCCGCCCGGTCACGGTCGTCAGCCACGCGCCGGGCGACGCGACGGCCTCCCGCTTGCCCGCCGGCTGCGCGAACCACCGGGTGTAGGCCTCCTGCACGGCATCCTCCGCCTCGGTCACCGACCCCAGCAACCGGTAGGCCACGTTGACCAGTTGACGCCGTTCCCCCGGCCCCGCGCCGACCGTCCCGCTCCCCGACACCGCTCCCCCTCCGGCCCCGCCTTGCACTTCGCGGGGCTACGTCGTCGAACGGGTGAGACCTTATCGATCACCTGCCTCCGGGCGGACAAGGGGACTGCACCGTGACCACCCAGACCACCACCTCGTACCGCACCTCGGACCGCGCCGCGACCTTCCTGCGCACGTCGGTCGCGCTGCAGACCCTCGCCATCTTCTTCCAGGCCGTCACCGCCGGCGTGCTGCTCGCCTCCTCCCACGGCGAACTCCTGCACGGCATCGGCGCCCGCGTGATGTACGGCGCCTCCATGCTCTACGTCCTCGCCGCCGTCCTCGCCTGGCGTCCGGGCGGCGGCTCCCCCCGCCCGATCGCCCACGCCGTCGGCTTCCTCACCCTCGCGTCCGTCCAGGTCGTCCTGGGCATCGCCCACGTCCCGTCGGTCCACGTCCCGCTCGGCGTCACCATGTTCGGCCTCAGCATCCTGGACCTGGCCCGGCAGAGCGCCCGCACGCCCCGCCGCTAACAACCCGTCACCGGGTGGGGACGCTCGCGCGCGCCAGGACGGACAGCTCGAACGGCCGCAGCGCGTCGCCGCGTTCCCACTCCGCGGGCGCGATCGCCTCCCGCTGGCCGACGTACTCGACGGGCTGCAGCCGGTGTGCACGCAGCAGCCCGTCCATCTCCTCGACCCCGAGGAAGGTCCGCCACGGCTCGCCCTGCTCCGCGGCCGCCGCCATCACCTGCTCCGCGTAGGCCTGCCCGGCCTCGTCGCGCTGCCCCTCCGGGAGCAGGTGCTCCACGACGATCTCGGTACCGGGCGCGAAGCCGCCGACGGCCGCCAGCGTCCGCCCGACCGCCTCCCGGCTCAGGTACATCGTCACGCCGAGCCAACTCACCAGCGCGGGCCGCTCCGGATCGAAGCCCGCCCCCACCAGGCGCTCCCCCAGGACCGCGGCGCCTTCCCGCTCGAAGTCGACGGGGACGAAGCCCACCGACGACGGCACCTGAACCCCCGCGTCGGCCAGCGCCGCCCGCTTCCACTCCTGCATCCCGGGCCGGTCGACCTCGAACACCCGGACCCGATCCCCCCACGGTGACCGGAACCCGAAGGAGTCCAGCCCCGCCCCGAGCACCACGTACTGCTCGACGCCCCGCCCCACCGCCTCCGCCAGCCGGTCCTCGGTGTACCGGCTCCGGGTGACGGCCGTCGCCCGCGCCCCCGCCAGCACGGGATGCGCACCGTACGCCCGGTGGTACCCGAGCAGTTCCTCGGCCCGCTCCCCCAGCAGCGGCTGGGCCAGCGGGTCGACCAGGATCGAAGGGGTGCCGTCCACGAGGAGGTGCGCCGCACGCGCGGCGGCCGCCATGAGAGCCGTCCGGCTCGGCTGTCCGTTGTTCGCCATGACGCCGAACATTAACGGCAATTTCTGACACTATATCACAAAATGGTCAATTCCTGAAGCACCCTCAGATCCCGATCCGGCCACGAGCCGTTCGACCGCGCCCGCGGGGCTCACGCGGGGGGCTGGTCCAGCAGGGCGCAGACGAAGTCCTCCTCGACGGCGCGCAGGTGGGCCAGCAGGTCGGGGTTGCTCCGCTCGTTGACCTGCGCGGTGAGGGAGACGGTGACACTGCGGCGGCCGTCCGGGGTGCCGGCGCCGAACTGGGTGTAGCCGGCGGTGTTGCCCGTGTGGCCGTACACCACACCGCAGCGGGTGGTGTACTCGAAGATCGCCAGCCCGGCGCGGTTGGCCCCGGGACCCGCGGGCTCGGAGCTGCCCGCGACGAAGGCGCGCTGCTGCTCACGGGTGGCGTCGCTGATCAGCGGCCCGCCCGCGTACCCGGCCGCGAAGGCGCTGAAGTCCTTCGGCGTGGACACGATGCCGCCGGACGCCCAGGCGCCGGAGGCGCCGAACTGGGTGCTGACGTCCTCGGGCGCGGTGTTCGGACGGACGGCGTAGCCGTGCAGGTAGGGCGTGGGCAGCAGGTAGCCGGACGGCAGGCTGGTCCGGGTCAGGCCCAGTTGCCGGTAGACCTCCGAGTCCAGCAGGTCCTCGTAGCGCTGACCGGTCGCGGCCTCGGCCATCAGGGCGACGGCGATGTTGTCGGAGTTGGAGTAGTGGTACCGCGAACCGGGGTCGAACTCCAGCGGCTTCTCCGCGACGAAATCGAGCAGGTGCCGGGAGTCGAACACCCGGTGCGGGTCGGCGAGGAGCAGCTCGACGAAGTCGGGCGAGTTGCTGTAGTCCGGCAGCCCGCTGGTGTGGTTGAGCAGCTGACGCAGCGTCACCGCGCCCCAGGCGGCGGGCAGCGAGGGCAGCCGGTCGGCGAGGGTGTCGTCCAGGCCGAGCAGGCCGCAGTCGACCAGGCGCAGTGCGACCGCGCCGCTGAACGCCTTCGCGGCGCTCGCCAGCCGCATGTGGTCGCCCGGCTGCGGCGGCCGCCCGGTACCCACCTCCGCCACCCCGGCGCGGTACACCCGCAGGTGCTCACCGTCGCGGAGCACCGCGATCGCCCCGGGCGGCCCGTCCGGCCGGTCCACCAGTTCCTGCAGGCGGGCCCGCAGCGCGCGGTCGCCGTCCCCGTGCGACCGCGCGGCGGCGGGCCCGGCGGGCACCAGCGCCAGCGCGGCAGCGGCGGCGAGCAGCGCGGTGACCGCGTGCCCACCGCGACGGGTCAGCGGAGAACGGCGCGAGCGCAGCGACACAGAAACCCTCCGAACGACGAGTCGGCGGCGCGACCGATCGCCGCCCCGGCTGCAAGGCATCACCCACCGACAACGCCCGGAAACAGCACCGGCCCACCCGTGACCCACCTGGCCGAGCGCACACCTGAAACTCCTTCAGATACCTGTCCGGCCACGGCTGTACGGGTAGGCCTCTTCACGGTCACCTCGAACCTGGCCTGCGGGCGCTCGGGAGAGACGTTCTCCGCTGACGTCGTGGCCGCCGCGATGATCGACCGCCTGGTTCGCCACGCCCACGTCCTTACTCTCGCCAGCGACACCTACCGCAACCGCCGGTGCCGCGAACTCCTCGCACATGACAAGCGCGCACACCACGACTGAACGGGCCGATGCCTGCGCCTACGTTCTGACAGCGTTCAGCCGCCACCACGAGCTGTCCCGCTCCAGCTCCTCCAGATCTCGAGCCCTCTGTTCGACGTGGTCGACGAACTCGGCCGGCAGCCTGACGCCGTGGTCGAGGACGTAGTGAGCGAGCCCTTCCGGCCAGAGGTAGTAGCCATCGGTGAGATCACGGGACCCGTTGGAGCGCGAACACAGCCGGCACCTCGACGCTCCCATCCAGGACGCGGCCACCTGCCCGTGGTCCAGATAGTCCGCGATCCACAACCGTTCCTGCCGCTTCAGGACGGTGGCTGCAGCCAGCGCCGTGCCGCAGCGAGATTCACCTCGATGTCATCGCTCCAGGAGCAGACCTCCAGCCATGAGAGGTAGCCGCCTTGCGCGAAGACCAGGACCTCACCAGGGCACTCGCCGGTCTCGGTGAACAGCTGCATGTCGGCAGCCACGACAGTGCCGAGCCCCGTCGGCGCGGGCTCCACCGCGTCGGCGTCGAGCTCGAAGTAGGCACTGCCGCACCCGCACGTACAACGCGATTGCACCCTCAGTCGGGGCACCTGCCGTCGGAGGGCGACGTGAGCGGGCTCGTCCGGGTTCAGGACGAGGTCAAGCACGTCGGCTACATCCTCGGGCAGGCTGTCAGTCATACCGCCACCGTAGCTGACCAGCGGCTTTAAGCTTCGACCAATTCCGGGTCCGTCGACCCGGACCTCACAGGTCCAGGGCAGGCCGAGGTCGGCCGCGGCGAGGTTTGCCGATGTCACGCTTGACCAGCAACCAGACGCCATCGGTCGGGTTGGGTCCGGAGCATAAGTGGGCAGCTGGAACACCGTGAGCCACTCCGCGTTCGCTACCTGCTCACGTTCGACGCGGACCTGCCCGTTGACCCCTTGCTTGCGTGTGGCCACGCCTTCATAAGCCGTCCTCGCGGGGAAATGCCGCCCGGCGGCTACGGCCGGCCGCGCTGGCATCGGCTCAGAGGTTCTGCAGGTAGGCGCGGTGGACGGTGTATGCGGCGTCGCGTGGGGTCGGGTGGAGGAGGACGTCGTCGGTGGCGGCGTCGGCGATGAAGTAGCCCTCGTAGACGGCGACCCAGCCTTCGCCGAGGCCGGCCAGGCCGCGTTCGACCCAGCCGGGTTCGCGGGTGTCGCCGGTGACCAGGTAGACGTCCGGGTGGCCGGACCAGCCTTCGAGGGCCCAGCCGTCGCCGAAGACGCGCGGGTCGAGCGGGATGCGGAGCTCGACCGAGCCGGGGACTCCGCGCAGTTGCGGGTGCTGAGGCACCGTCACCGCCGCGTGCTCGTCCTCCGCGGACGGGAGGGCGTCGGCCTGCTGCGCCCGGTGCTGGTCGACCAGGTCGCGCAGCCGGCCGGCGCCCTCGTCGGAGGGGTTCGGCGCTCCTCCCCGGGACGAAACGGCCTCGGTCACCGGGGCCTGGGTTTCCACCCGCGGTCGAACGGCACCGGACAACGAACGGTCGGCCAGGCCCTGCGTTTCCACCCGCGGCTGAACATGGTCGGCCAGGCCCTGGGTTTCCGCCCGGGACGGAACGGCTTCCGCCTCGGGGCCGGCGGCAACAGTGCCGGAATCCCCGCGCGGCTCGACCCGGCCGTCCACACCGTCCCCCTGGTGCGGGAGCGGGCGAGCCACCGGGGTCTGAGCTTCGCCTCGCGGGGGAACGGCACGCGAGGCGGCAGGATCGACCGCGCGGCGCAGCACGGTCGTGACGGCGGACACCGCCGGGGCCGTTTCGTCCCGGGGAGGAATCTCGGGCTCGGCCGGGTGCCGGTCGCTCTCGTGGTGGGCCGTCAGGATGCGTTCGGCGAGTTCGTGGTGGCGGGCGAAGTAGCGCTCGGCGGCTTGGCGGAGGTCGTCCAGGGCCTGTTCGGCGAGGGCGTGGTCGTCGTTGCGGACCGCGCGTTCGAGCTGGAGCAGGTAGACCAGGTCGTGCTGGCGCAGCTTTCCGCCGAGGGCGAGCAGTTCCTCGGTGTCGGCGCTCACGGGGAAGTCGCCGGGCAGCGGGGGTTCCCGGCGGGAGGCGTCGGCGGCGCGGGTGAGGGCCTTGGAGCGGCGGTCGCGCTCGCCCTGCCGCTCGCGCTCGCGTTGCCGGTCGGCCTTGGACGAGCACGCCTTCGAGCAGTACTTCGGCCGGCGTCCGCGGCCGCCCCAGACCAGTTCGATGCCGCACACCTGGCACGCCGACGCGTCGGCCACGCTCGGCTCCGGCACGGCGGAGGCGTTCACGGTGTTCCTGCCCGGGGAGAAAGTCACGGCGTGGATGCTAACGGGGGGCTGCACCGCGTTCTCCCCCGGGGGGAATCCCGGGCCCCGCCCCCCACCATCCGCCTCGCGCACCGGCGTCGCGGGGCGACATGACGACGGCCGGCCAGGAAGGAGGCGCACCAGCGGGTGCGCGGGATCCTGCCGGGCCGGCCGTCGTCGAGGGGTCAGTCCCCGAGGGAGGCGTAGAACTCCTCGAAGGAGAGCTTGCCGTCGCCGTTGGCGTCCCGCCGGGCGATGATGGCCTGCGCGACGGTCTCGGTGACGTTGAAGTCGCCGAGCTGCGCCATGACCGCCTTGTGCTCGGCCGCGGTGATCCGGCCGTCGCCGTCGAGGTCGAGTCGCGCGAACGCCTGCCGGGCCTCGTCGATGTCCGCCATGTGGGTCCACCCCTTTCTGGTGCTTTTCTGGGCGCGGCCACAATAGCCGCCACCGCGTGCTACTTGTAACGGCGGCCGCCTCCTCCGCCGCCGCGCCCGGGTCATCGGGGCAGGTCACTCGCCCGGTCGTCGCCGCTGGCTGCGGGTACCGCCGACGATTTGACTGGTCGCCAGTTGCCGGCCGGTCCCGGTCGGCCCGAGGAAGTCACGAGGAGTCAAGGTGTTGCGAAGCTCTGCGGTGGCGGCCGCCGTCGCCCTGCTGTTCTCGGTCGCGCCGACCACGGCCCATGCGCAGGCTTCCGCGCCCCCGGACCGGACGGGCCTGTCCGTGTCGCCGATCCCGATCGGGGTTCCGATCGTGCTGCTCTTCGTCCCCGCCGCGTTGATCTTCATCCCCGCCCTCGTCGGCGAACTGCCGCGCCCCACCGGCCCCGCCCCCGCCTGACACCTGACACCTGACACCTACACTCGCCCGTATGGCATGCCGCATCAGTGAGTTGGTCCTGGACTGCGCCGACCCCGAGCGCCTCGCCGCCTTCTGGAGCGAGGTGCTCGGCTACGTGGAGATCGGACGTGAGCCGGACGGAAGCATCGAGATCGGTCCGCCGGACGTCGGGTTCGGCGGGCCGTTGCCGACCCTGGTGCTGAGTCCGAGCAGTGACCCGCGCCGCGGGAAGCTCCCCCTGCACCTGGACGTGAGCCCCACCGACCGTGACCAGCACGCCGAGCTGGAACGCCTCCTCGCCCTCGGCGCCCGCCCCGCAGACGTGGGCCAGACCGGCGAAGAACCCTGGCACGTCCTCGCCGACCCGGA
This sequence comes from Kitasatospora sp. NPDC049285, assembly GCF_040678815.1. Lineage (NCBI taxonomy): Bacteria > Bacillati > Actinomycetota > Actinomycetes > Kitasatosporales > Streptomycetaceae > Kitasatospora > Kitasatospora sp. NPDC049285. Next base: position 121,394 of record NZ_JBFAQR010000004.1, read on the forward strand.
GGGCAACGAGTTCTGCCTGCTCCGGTCCCGCATCGCCGCGGTCTGACGACCGCCGCGTGGCGGTACGCCCGGTGTGTGTTCACCGGTCGTACCGCCACGGGGAGGTGAGGGAGTGTCAGGCGACGTTGACCGCGCTCCAGGCGGCGGCGATGGCCTTGTACTCGGTGCTGGTGCTGCCGTAGAGGTCGCGGGCCGCGTTCAGGGAGGCGAGTCGGGCGCCCTTGTAGTCGGTGGTGGAGGTCATGTAGACGGTGAGGGCGCGGTACCAGATGGCGGCGACCTTCTGGTTGCCGATGCCGGCGACGGTGGAGCCGTTGCAGGTCGGCGAGTTGTAGCTGACGCCGTTGAGGGTCTTGGCGCCGCTGCCCTCGCTGGCGAGGTAGAACCAGTGGTTGCCGACGCCGGAGGAGTTGTGGACGTCCAGCCGGCCGACCGACTTGCTCCAGCAGTCCGCGGAGCTGCCGTCGAGCGAGGGCTTGTCGAAGCGGCGCAGCCACGGCGGGGTGGACTGGTCGGAGAACAGGTAGTCGCCCTTGTCGACGGCGTTGTTGGCGTAGAACTCGACCATGGTGCCGAAGATGTCGCTGGTGGACTCGTTGAGGCCGCCGGACTCGCCGCTGTAGCGGAGGTTGGCGGTGGCGCTGGTGACGCCGTGGGTCATCTCGTGGCCCATGGTGTCGAGGTCGACCTGCTCGGGGTCGGTGGTGCCGTTGCCGTCACCGGTCATCATGCAGAAGCAGGTGTCGGACCACTGGGCGTTGTCCCAGTTGGTGCCGACGTGCACGAAGACGGTGGCGCCCTTGCCGTCGTTCTTGATGCCGCTGCGGCCGAAGGTGTTCTTGTAGTAGTCGTACGTCCAGGCGGTGTTGGCGTGGGCGTCGACGGCGGCGGTGGCGCGGTCGGTGGAGAACTTCTTCCCGTCGCCCCAGACGTTGTCGGCGTCGGTGTAGAGGGTGCCCGAGGTCGCCTTGATGCTGCTGGCCGACAGGTTGTGGGCGTCCTTGGTGGTGTGGCCGCGGACCGGGTCGATCAGCGCGTAGGTGCCGTTCGCCTGCAGGGTGGTGGCGATGCTGATGTCGCCGGTGTACTCGGAGTGGCCGGTGCCGGTGGCCTGGTGCTCGGAGTCGTAGGCGTCGATGGCCTCGCCGGTGGTGGCGTCGGTGACGACGACCCGGCCGCTGGGCTGGCCCTGCTTGCCGGTGCCGCTGACAGTGGTCTGCCAGGCCAGGCGGGCGGTGCCGTCGGCCGCCCAGATGACGAGCTCGGGGGTGGAGGTGGCGTCGGCTATGCCGGGGGCCTCGCTCAGCGCGCGGGCGGCGCTGGTCTGGGCCGGCACGGCGGGGCTGGTGGTCTTGACGGCCGGGTTGTGGCCCTTGGCGCGGGAGCTGTCCTTGAGCTTGCCGCGGGCGTCCTGATGGACCACCAGGTCGCCGCCGATGACGGCCAGCCCCTGGTAGGTGCGGTCGAAGCGGACGTGCTGGGTGCCGTCCGCGTCGATGACGACGTCCTTGACCTTGAGGTCCTGGCCGGCGCCGTAGCCGAACTGGTCGGCGTTGTGGGAGACGTTGGCCTTGGCCTTGGCGATCGCCGCGTCCCGGCCGACGGCGGCGGTGGCGGTGCCGCACTGGACGGCGGTGGCGACGAGGGCGGCAGTGGCAGCCAGCGCGCCGGCCGTGAGGGTGCGGCGGCGCGAGGAGGAGGTGGGGCTCACTCGGTACTCCAGTCGGGTAGCTGCTGGGTAGCTGAGTGAGAGCTTGACGATGAACAGGCAAACAGTTCTATTAACAGAACGGAACGTGACCAGTTCGTAGCCACACCCCGCCTGACGCAGCGTCGGACGCGGCGTCGGACCGGGCGCGGCCTGCCGGGGTGACGGAGGGTCAGGACGTGGTGACCCGGTAGTTGTAGAGATAGGTGGCGAGCCGCCCGGAGACCGCGTCCAGCGCGTGCATCACGGCGCCGTCGGAGGTGGGCAGGAAGGCCAGCCCCTCGGTCTCGGAGCCGCTCGGCAGCGAGGAGGCCCGGTCGAAGACGTCGGTGACCTGGCCGCTGTCGGGATCGATCCTGTAGATCGACTTGGCGGCGTTGTTGGAGGAGGCGTACAGGCTGCCCTGGTAGATCTTCGCGCCCTGGATGCTGCCGATGACGGTGCTCAGCGGCACGGTCCTGACCAGGTGCAGGTCGGTCAGGCTGTAGACGTTCAGCGCGGGGGTCGGGTTGTACGCCGAGGAGTGGACGTACCCGCGGGCCGCGTCGACGGCGACCCAGGGCGCGCCGTCGGGCTGCACGCTGAGCGGCAGCGGGTAGGCGGTGCCGGTGTAGCCGAGCGTGGCGGCGTCGTAGAGCGCGATGTAGGGGTGCTGGTAGGCGCTGCCGTCCTCGATCGGGACGTACAGCTTGCCGTTGTAGTAGTCGATGTCGCCGATGTGGTTGTCGCCCTGGGCGGCCAGCGCGGCGGGAACGGCGGCCGCGTTGTTCGCCTGGACGCTCTGCTGGTCGAGGCTCACCCGGCTGAGGCCGTACTGCCAGGAGAAGTACCAGGAGGTGCCGTCGGTGGCGATGCCCTGGGAGCGCTGGAAGGCGGTGGTGAGGTAGTACGTCTGCCGGGACGCCTGCGTCCAGGTCTCCGTCGCGGAGGCGTCGGGGACGGTCGCGGTGAGCGCCAGGCCGGCCAGCGCCAGGGCGCCGAGGAGGTGCCGTCGCATGGGTAACTCCACTTTGCCGTGGGTGAGTTGACGCCATGTTCGGGCCGAGGGGTGACCGGCCGGTGGGTTCGCCCTGAACGCGGGCCGTCCAGGACCGACCCGGCCGGTGCGGGGCGGGCGGAGTGCGGCGTTCGGGTGGGTTTCGCTCGGCGGCGGGGTGTGGTGCGCGGTCGGCGGCGCGCGGCGTCCCTAGCGTGGGTGGCTCCGGTTTGTGCGCCCCCTGGAGCGGTGATGGCTTCGTCTTCGTCCGGCGGGTCCGCCCGCGTCGTCGATGGCGGCGGCGCGGACACGCGCAAGCGCGGCAGACTGTGGCGGATCGGCCGGTGGTGCGCGCGGCGCCCGGTGCTGGTGATCGTCCTCTGGCTGGTGGCGCTGGCGGGCGTGCAGATCGCCGACCGGGCCGTGGGCGGCACCTACTCGGACGACTTCTCGTTGCCGGGCACCCAGGCCCAGGAGGGCCGGGACGTGCTGCAGGCGCACGAGCCGGCGGCGGGCGGGACCAACGCCCAGATCGTGCTGCACGACGGCCAGTCGCTCACGGCCTTCCAGTCCCAGGTCGACCAGGCGGTCAGCTCGCTGCAGCACCTCCCGCACGTGCTCTCCGCGCAGAACCCGCTGCCCCCGCCGGGCCAGCCCGTGCCGCCAAGCGGCCCGCTCACCGCCGACGGCACGACCGGGTACATCACCGTGCGCTTCGACTCCGATCCCGGCTCCTTCGGGGCCGCCTACCTGGACCAGGTGGACGCCGCGGTCGCGCCGATGCGGCAGGCCGGGGTGCAGGTGGAGTACGGCGGTCCGCTGGGCGAGTTGGCGCGGCCGCCGGCCGACGACCGCAGCAGCGAGGCGATCGGCTTCGCGGTCGCGATCCTGGTGCTGCTGGCGGGCTTCGGCAGTGTGATCGCGGCGGGGCTGCCGCTGGTCAGCGCGCTGGTGTCGGTGGTCGTCGGCCTCGGCCTGCTGGGGTTGTTGTCGGCACTCACCACCTTCGCGACGGTGGCGCCGACGCTGGCCACGATGATCGGCCTCGGCGTCGGCATCGACTACGCCCTCTTCCTGTTGACCCGTCATCGACAGAACCTGATGGACGGCGCCGATCCGGTCGCCGCGGCCGCGCACGCGGTGGCCACCAGCGGACGGGCGGTGCTGATCTCCGGCTGCACGGTGGTGGTCGCACTGGCCGGCCTGTCGGTCTCGGGCATCTCGTTCATGGCGAAACTGGGCCTGGCCGCCGCGGTCACGGTGATCAGCGCGGTCTGCGGCGCGCTGACCCTGCTGCCCGCGATGATGGGCCTGATCGGCCGCAACATGGACCGCTTCACGGTCCGCACGCCGGTCGCCGAGGGCGACTCGCCGTCGGCCGACTCCGAGCAGGAGGGCGCCGACGACGACGCGGGCGGGATGTGGCACCGCTACGCCCGCCGGGTGGAGCGGCGGCCGTGGTGGTTCCTGATCTCCGGCCTGGTGGTGGTGGGCGTGCTGGCCATCCCGCTGGCGTCGATCCAGCTCGGTCACATCGACGACGGCGCGGACCCGACCTCGTTCACCGACCGGCGCGCGTTCGACCTGATGTCGGAGGCCTTCGGCCCCGGCTCCAACGGCCCGCTCACGGTGGTGGTCGACCAGACCTCGGTCCCCCAGGCGAACCGGGCCGCACTCGCCACCTCGGTCCAGCAGGCGCTGACCGGGGTGCCGAACACCGCCGGCACCCTGCCCCTGCAGACCAGCAGCGACGGCGACGTCCTGTTCACCACCGTCACCCCCGCGCAGGCGCCGCAGGACCAGAAGACCACCGACCTGGTCGGCCACCTCTCCGACACGGTGCTGCCGGCCGCGGTCGCGGGCACCGGCGCGACCACCTACGTGACCGGCACCACCGCGGCCCAGGTCGACTTCCTGGACATCGTGGCGAGCCGGCTGGTGCCGATCATCGCGGTGGTCGTCGGCCTGGCGTTCCTGATCATCCTGGCGGTCTTCCGGGCGCCGCTGGTCGCGCTGAAGGCCGCGGTCCTGAACCTGGTGTCGATCGCCGCCTCGTACGGCGTGCTGGTCGCGGTCTTCCAGTGGGGCTGGGGCGGGCCGGCGCTCGGGGTGGCGGGGAAGGTCCCGATCGAGAGCTACGTGCCGATGATGATGTTCGCGATCGTCTTCGGCCTGAGCATGGACTACGAGGTCTTCCTGCTCTCCCGGGTGCACGAGAACTGGATCCGCACCGGCGACAGCCGCGGCGCGGTCGCCCACGCGCTGGAGACCACGGCGCGGGTGATCGGCTGTGCGGCGCTCATCATGGTCAGCGTCTTCGCGGCGTTCATCGTCAGCGACAACGTGGTGATCAAGATGATGGGCCTGGGCCTCGCGGTCAGCGTGCTGATCGACGCCACCGTGGTGCGCCTGCTGATGGTGCCCGCCGCGATGACCCTGCTCGGCCCGGCCGCCTGGTGGACGCCGCGCTGGCTGGACCGGATCCTCCCCCACATCGACCCCGAGGGCGGCTCCGCCCCGCCGGCCGCCGCGAGCTGACGGACCGTCGGAGGCGACCCGCGGTACTGACTGACCCTCAGGCGGCGGACTGTGCGGCGCGGGCGGCCCGCACCCGGCGGTAGCTCCAGCCGATCAGGGCGAGCAGGATGACGCCGGAGACCGCGAGGCCGAGGCCGGTACCCCAGCCGGCCAGCGGCAGCGCGGGCACCAGCGCCCACGCGGCGCCCGCGCCGATCAGGGCGAGGCCGGCCAGCACGGTGCCGGCGATCCGCCAGGGCGAGGAGACGCCGGCCTCGGCGCCGCGCATCGCCCGCACCCGCAGCGGTTCGACGTAGCGCGCGACGGCGGGGACGGCGCGCGAGAAGAGGATCATCCCGGCGAGCAGGAGCAGCATGCCCGGCCCGGGGAGCACCAGCAGCGCCACCCCGGCGACGATCAGGACGGCCCCGCCGACGCCGAACGCGACCCGGACCAACGGGTGGCTCGTCGCGGCCCCCTCACGGGTCTGCGTCCACTGCTGCTCGCTCATCACCCCACCCTAACCGGAACGACCACCGGGAACGGCGGCCGCCCGCCTGCCGGAACGGATCCGGCGGGCGGGCGGCGGCAGGTCACGGGCGACCGGTGACGGGGCGTCAGGCGGCGAGGGCGGCGCGGCCGGCGCGCAGCACCTTGGCCTGGCCGGTGATCCGGCGGCCGAGGTGCTCGGCGGTGGCCAGGTCGGCCTTGTGCACGTCCTCGGGGCCCTGGTCGTTGTTGCTCTGGGCGCCGGCGCCGAGGAAGATGCCGAGCCTGTTGAGGTCGAACTCCGAGGCGGTGGAGGAGTTCCAGCCCGGGTGCAGGCCGAGGTTGACCCAGGTCATGCCGTGCTGGGCGGCCAGGATGCTGAAGAACTGCAGGGTGTGCAGCTTGTCGCCGCTCTTGCTGGCGGAGTTGGTGAACCCGGCGGCCAGCTTGTCCTTCCAGGCCTGGGTGAACCAGCGCTTGGAGGAGTCCTCCGCGAAGACGTGGAACGCGCCGGAGGCGGTGCCCATGTAGGTCGGCGAGCCGAAGACGATGCCGTCGGCGGCGTCCAGCTGCTCCCACTGCTCGTCGGTGATGGCGTCCACCGGGATCAGGTGGACGGTGGCGCCTTCGGCCTCCGCGCCGTTGCGGACGGCTTCGGCGAGGACGGCGGTGTGGCCGTAGCCGGAGTGGTAGGCGATCGCGATGACGGGGCTGTGGCTGGTCACGTGGGCTCCTGTGCTTTCGTTCGGTGAGCGCTGATGAAAGGAAAGCACTAACTATTCGAAAGCGCAAACCTCTGGATAGCGCTGTGGGATTCGGGGGCGCCGCCGTACACTGCGTGGTATGGCCACTGCACCGACCCGGACGACCGACTGCGAGACGGACCTCGCGTACGACGTCTTCGCGCGCGCCTGTCCCTCGCGCCACGTCCTCAAGGACGTCACCCACGCCTGGGGCACCCTCACCCTGGCCGCTCTGCGGGACGGAACCTTCCGCTTCAACGAGCTCCGCCGCCGGGTCGACGGCGTGAGCGAGAAGATGCTCTCCCAGACCCTCCAGGCCCTGGAGCGCGACGGCCTGGTCCACCGCCGCGCCGAGCCCACCAACCCCCCCCGCGTCGAGTACTGCCTCACCGACCTCGGCCGCGAGATCGCCGACCGCCTGCACGCCCTGGTCGAAGCCGTCGAGGGCCTGATGCCCCGCGTGGAGACCGCCCAACGGGAGTACGACGCCCGCGCCCAGGTCTGACCCCGGGTCAACTCGGCGGCAGGGTACGGTGTCGGCTCCAGGGGAGGGAGTGGCCGATGGCGGGGTTCGAGGCGGCGGCGGAGTACCTGTTCGCCCGGGAGACACGCAGCGCGCGGGGGGTGACCGGGGAGCCTGAGGGCTGGCCCGAGGCGCTGGAGCGGCTGCACGAGGTGGTGACCGGTCGACTCGGGGACGATCCGGCGCTGGCCCGGCTACGCGAGGAGGCCGTGGCGCGTGCGCCCTGGCCCCGCGAGCGGACCGTGCACCGTCTGGCGTTGGCGCTGGAGGACGCGGCCGAACAGGATCCGGAGTTCGCCGCCGAGCTGCGTGCCGCCCTCGACCGGGCGCACTCCGTCGCCCCCACCGCCCCACGCCCGATCGTCGTCCACAACACGATCAACGGCGGCGTCTTCCACGGGCAGATCATCCAGCACGACGTCCATCTCGACGCCCAGCCCGCGTCGGGTGCGCCGCCCGGGCCGCCGTTCGGGGACGACGAGGAGGACGCCTGACCGATGGGCGACATCGCCAAGGGCGCGTTCAGCGGGGCGTGGGCCCTGCTCGTCGGCTGGATCCTGCCGACCGCGGTCAACCTCGGGGTGTTCCTGATCGCCGTCTGGCCGACCCTGAGCACCACCAGGCTGGCGGCCGGCACCACGCCGTCGCCGCTGCCGAGCACCTCGCTGATGCTGCTCACCGGCTCGGTCGTGGCGGGGCTGGTGCTCTTCGCACTGCGCACCCCGCTGTACCGCTTCCTGGAGGGCTACCTGCTGTGGCCGGACCGGCTCGCGACCCGACGCGCCGCCCACCACGTGCACACCAAGCAGCTGCTCAAGAAGCGTCGCAACCTGATCCTGCTCGCGACCCGGGAACGCGACGGCGGGCCGCTCACCACCGGGCAGACCGACCGGCTCGCGGCCCTGCGCGCCGACCCGGAACTGCGCCGGCACCGGGCGGCGGACGAGCGCCGCAGCGCGGTCCAACGGGCCCTGCTGGGCGAGCGGTTGGGGCGCTACCCGGTCGACGACGGGCAGGTCACGCCGACCCGGCTGGGCAACGCGATCCGCCGCTTCGAGGAGTACGGCCACGACCGCTTCCGGCTGGACAGCCAGGTGCTGTGGGAGGAGCTGAGCGCGGTCGCCCCCGAGCCGGTCCGCCGCCAGCTGGAGACCGTCCGCACCAACGTCGACTTCTTCGTCGCCCTGCTCTACGGCCACCTGCTGGTCGCGGCGACCGCCCTCGGCTCGCTGACGGCCGCCGCGGCCCGCACCGCTCCTCTGCTCGCCACCACCGTCCTGCTGTCGGGACTCGCCCCGGTCTGGTACCGCTGCGCGATCGCCGCCACCGACGGCTGGGCGGCGGCCGTCCGCGCCCTGGTGAACGTCGGCCGCAAGCCGCTCGCCGAGGCGCTCGGCCTCACCCTGCCCGACAAGCTGGCCGACGAGCGCGCCATGTGGACGGCCGTCACCCGCCAGGCGCTGCGCCCGTACGGCACCGGGTCCGACGCGCTGGACGCCTACCGCGGCAAGCCGCCGTCCGCCCCCGCCGGGCCCTGATCCGCGGGTTGTCGTGCCCGGGCCATCGCCAACCGGGTCGCGGACCTGCACACTTGGGGGTACCGACCGGTAACAGGAGGAGTGGCCCATGGCGGCGGAGCCCGGGATCGAGCAGCTGGACGTCCTGATCGTGGGAGCCGGGATCTCCGGGCTGGGGGCGGCGCGGTACCTGAAGCACGGCCATCCGGGCCGGAGCTTCGCCGTGCTGGAGGCCCGGGAGGGCATCGGCGGGACCTGGGACCTGTTCAAGTACCCGGGGATCCGCTCGGACTCGGACCTCTACACCTTCGGGTACGACTTCAAGCCGTGGCGGGACCGGGAGTCGATCGCGACGGCGCCGCGGATCCTCGCCTACCTGCGCGAGACCGCGCAGGAGAACGACCTGGAGCGGCACATCCGGTTCCGGCAGCGGGTGATCGGCGCGGACTGGTCGAGTGCCGAGGCCCGCTGGCTGGTGGAGGTCGAGGAGACCGGCGGGGCGCGGCACCGGATCAGCGCCCGGTGGATCTTCTGCGCGAGCGGCTACTACCGCTACGACGCGGGCCACACCCCGGAGTTCGCGGGCCGTGAGCGCTTCGGCGGGACGCTCGTGCACCCGCAGCACTGGCCGGAGGACCTGGACTGCACGGGCAAGCGGGTGGTGGTGATCGGCAGCGGGGCGACCGCGGTGACGCTGGTGCCCGCGCTGGCGCAGAGCGCGGCGAAGGTGACGCTGCTTCAGCGGACGCCCACGTACATCCTGCCGGTGCCGCGGCGGGACGCGGTGGCGAACCTGCTGAAGCGGGTGCTGGGCGCGGAGCGGGCGCACGGGGTGATCCGGGCGAAGAACATCGGTCAGCAGCGGCTGCTGCTGCGGTTCTGCCAGCGCTTCCCGGGAGCCGCCCGCCGGGTGATCCGCTGGGTCAACCGCCGTGCGCTGCCGAAGGGTTATCCGGTCGACACGCACTTCAACCCGCCGTACGCGCCGTGGGACCAGCGGCTGTGCGCCGTCCCCGACGGCGACCTGTTCGAGGTGCTGTCGGACGGGCGGGCCGAGATGGCGACCGACCGGATCGTGGAGTTCACCGAGACGGGGCTCCTGCTGGCCTCCGGCCGGGAGCTACCGGCCGACGTGGTCGTGACGGCGACCGGCCTGGCCGTGCAGATCGCCGGCGGCATCCGGCTGAGCGTGGACGGCAAGGCGGTGGCCTACCCGGACACGGTGGTCTACCGCGGGATGATGCTCAGCGGCGTCCCGAACTTCGCGGTCGCGATCGGCTACACCACGGCGTCCTGGACGCTCAAGATCGGCCTGCTCTGCGAGTACTTCGTCAACCTGCTGCGGCACCTGGACGAGCACGGCCACGACGCGGCCTGGCCGGTCGCCGACCCCGCGATGCCGACCCGTCCGCTGCTGGACTTCGGCGCGGGCTACATCCAGCGCGCCCTGGCCGACCTCCCGCGGCAGGGCCCGGCCGCGCCGTGGGTGATGTCCAGCGACTACCTGGACGACCGCAAGGTGCTGCGCTCGGGTCCCCTGGTCGACGAGCACCTGCACTTCGCGAAGGCCGCGGCGAAGGAGTCCTGAGGCCGCGTCGCGCAGTACCGAGCCGGCGCCGAAGCAGTCGTGACGGTCCGTCGGTTCAGTGGCGGGCGATGTAGTACACGTTGAGGATGTCGCCCTCGACCCGCTGGGTGTCGACCTGGCCGAAGCCGGCCTCGGCGAGCATCCTGCGGGCGGTCTGCTCACCCCAGACGGTGCCGAGCGCCTCGCCGCCCTCGCTGAGCGAGACGCTCATGCAGTAGAAGGTGGAGAAGGTGTACAGCGCCGGGCCCAGAGGGTGTTCGACGTTCTCCTCCAGGTGGCTGGAGGCGGCGATGTCTGCCATCAGGAAGACGCCGTCGGGGCGCAGCGCGCGGGCGACGGCGGCGAGGGTGCGGGTCGGGCGGGCCAGGTCGTGGATCACGTCGAAGGCGGTGATCAGGTCGTAGGAGCCGGTGAGTTCGGCGCTGTCGCCGACGTCGAAGGCGGCGTTGTCGAGGCCGAGCGCGGCGGCTTCGGCGCGGGCGGCGGCGATGCCCTCCTCTGAGCGGTCGAGCCCGCGGCAGCGGCTGGCGGGGAACGCCCGGGCGAGGACGTTGACGGCGTGGCCCTGTCCGGTACCGATGTCGAGGGTGTCGATGCCGGCGCGCAGGCGTTCGGTGAGGCCGGGCACCAGCGGGACGATGCCGCTGACCAGGGCGAGGTCGAACACCTCGCCGGACTCCTCGGCCTGGATCTCCTGGAACCGGGGGTAGGAGGAGTAGGGGACGCCGCCACCGGTGCGGAAGGCGCCGAGCACCTCCTGTTCGACCTCGGCGAGCATGCCGAGGTCCTGGGCGATCCGGGCCAGGTTGTCGGGTCCGGCGGCGCGGGTCAGCGAGGCGGCGTGTTCGGCGGGCAGCCGGTAGGTGCCGGCCGCGGCGTCGTACTCGACGATCCCGCCGGTGACCATGGCACCGAGCCACTCGCGGACGTAACGCTCGTTCAGTCCCGCGGCCTGGGCCACCTGTTCGCTGGTGGCGGCGTCCAGGCCGGCCATCACGTCGAACAGGCCCGCCTGGTGTCCCAGGCCCGCCATCAGCCCTAGGCAGGAATCGTTGAGCACCTGGACCATCCGCCCGGCGAACGCCTCCTGGCGTGACTGGTCCAGTTCTGCGGTCGTCATCGCTCCTCCTTCGCCGCTCCCCCTTCTTGTCAACGTAGCCGCGACCGCCGCCGCCGTCCTTCCGGCACGGTCGGCGCGGCCGACGCGGTCGCCGCAGCCCCCGCCGTCCGCCGTCCGCCGTCAGTCGCGCAGCTCGGCCGGGAGCAGCCACTGCGGGGTGCTCTGGTAGCTGACGGGTCGCAGCCAGCGTTCGATGGCGGTGGCGCCGACGGAGGTGCCGGTGCCGGTGCTGGCGGGGTAGGGGCCGCCGTGGTGCATGGCGGGGGCGACGGCGACGCCGGTGGGCCAGCCGTTGACGATGATCCGGCCGGCCAGCGGGCGCAGCCGGTCGAGCAGGGCGCGGGCCTGGTCGGCGTCCTCGTCCTGCTCGTCGGCGAGGTGGAGGGTGGCGGTGAGGTTGCCGGTGAGGCGGTCGAGGGCGGCCGCGAGGTCGGTGTGGTCGCGGTAGCGGGCGAGCACGGTGAGCGGGCCGAAGCACTCGTCGAGCAGGTCGTCGTGCAGCCGGTCGGCGGGGACGGCGAGCAGGCCGGGGCGGACCGCGAGCGGGGCGTCGTCGGTGGGGTGGGCGCCGGGGGCGAGCAGCACCTCGACGTCGGGGAGTTCGGCGCGGCGGGCGGCGCCGGTGAGGTAGGCGTCGCGGATCCGCGGGTCGAGCAGCGGGGCGGCCGCGGCCCGGGTGGCGGCGGCGAGGGCGGCCTTCTCCAGGGCGGGCTGGTCGGCGGGGATCAGGACCAGGCCGGGCTTGGTGCAGAACTGGCCCTGGCCGAGGGTGTAGGAGGCGGCGAGGCCGGCGCCGATCTCCTCGCCGCGGGTGGCGGCGGCGCGGGCGGTGACGACGACGGGGTTGAGGCTGCCGAGTTCGCCGTGGAACGGGATGGGGTGCGGGCGGGCGGCGGCGAGGTCGTGCAGGGCGCGGCCGCCGCGCAGCGAGCCGGTGAACCCGGCCGCGGCGATCAGCGGGTGGCGGAGCAGGTCCGCGCCGGCGTCGAAGCCGTGCAGCAGCTGGACGGTGTCGGCGGGCAGGCCGCAGTCGACGGCGGCCCGGCGCAGCAGTCGGGCGGCGATCTCGCTGGTCGCGGGGTGGCCGGGGTGGGCCTTGACGACGACGGGGCAGCCGGCGGCGAGGGCGCTGGCGGTGTCGCCGCCGGGGACGCTGAAGGCGAGCGGGAAGTTGCTCGCGGCGAAGACGGCGACCACGCCGAGCGGGGTCTTGATCCGGCGCAGGTCGGGGCGGCCGATCGCGGGGTCGGCGCGGTCGATCCGCACGTCGAGGTAGCCGCCGTCCTCGACGATGGCCGCGAAGGCGCGCAACTGGCCAGTGGTGCGGGCGAGTTCGCCGGTGAGTCGGATCTCGCCGAGGGCGGTCTCGGCGTCGGCGGCGGCGAGGAGTTCGGGCTGTGCGGCGTCGAGCAGGTCGGCGGCGGTGCGCAGCAGCGCGGCCCGGCGGGGGCGGTCGGCGAGGGCGGGGAGGGTGGCGGCGGCCGCGGTGACGGCGTGGTGCACGTCCTGCGGGCCGGCTTCGCGGGCGACCTCGGCGCGGGTGCGGCCGGTGCGCGGGTCGCGGCTGGGGACGGCGGCGGACGGCAGGGGGGCGGTGGTCATCGTCGCGGGCTCCTCGTGGGGCGGCGGGGTCGGGTAGCGTCCGCTGCGGGGCGGCGTGCGGACCGGCCGGGGGTCACGGTCCGCCACCTTCCCTCGTTCAGTATGCTGAACGCCAGTCAACTGATTGAACCTCGCGGGACGATACGCCGCGTGACAGAAGGGGTCAAGGATGCCTTCGCCGACCAACGCCGGGCGGGCCGCCGCCGACCGGGGCGGCCTCGCACCGGGCGGCGCCGCCCAGGTCAAGTCCGCCGTCCGGACCGTGGAACTCCTGGAGTACTTCGCCGGCCGGCCCGGCATGCACAGCCTGGCGGAGGTGCAGGAGCAGACCGGCTACCCGAAGTCCAGCCTGTACATGCTGCTGCGCACGCTGACCGAGCTGGGCTGGGTGGAGACGGACGCGACCGGCACCCGGTACGGCATCGGGGTGCGGGCGCTGCTGGTCGGCAGCTCGTACATCGACGGCGACGCGGTGGTCGCCGCGGCCCGCCCGGCGCTGGACGTGCTGGCCGAGGACACCGGGGAGACCATCCACCTGGCCCGACTGGACGGTCCGAACGTGGTGTACCTGGCGACCCGTCAGTCGCAGCACAGCCTGCGGCCGTTCACCCGGATCGGGCGCCGGCTGCCCGCGTACGCGACCTCGCACGGCAAGGCGCTGCTGGCGAGCCTGGACGACGAGGCGATCCGCCGCCTGCTGCCCGAGCGCCTGGACCCGCTGACCGACCACACCCACACCGACCGCGAGGAGCTGATCCGGGAACTCGCGCAGGTCCGCGAGCGCGGCTACGCGGTGGACCGCGAGGAGAACACCCTCGGGGTGCGCTGCTTCGGCGTGGCGATCCCGTACCGCACCCCGGCCCGGGACGCGGTGTCGGTGTCGGTCCCGGTCGCGCGGCTGACGCCGGGCCGGGAGGAGACGATCCGCGACGCCCTGTTCGACGCCCGCGACCGCCTTACCCTGGCGACCCGTCACCTCTGACGGACCGTCGGCACCGCGACGCGCGCACGGCAGGCGTCGTACGGTCCGGCCACGGATGCGACCCCGGTTCAGGGTGGTGAACCGGGGCGGATCCCTCGTGCTTCGTGTGCGCCACAGGCGTCAACTCCCGCCGCGCAGCAGCTCCCTGACGGCCCGCAGGTCCGCGTCGGAGGCCAGTCCCGCGTGGTAGAGCCGTAGTTCGTCGGCGCCGGGCACCGCCTGCGGGGCGCGGCCGCCCAGGCCCGCGACGACGGGCTGGTTGGCGGCCAGCACGGTGCCGGGGCGGCGGTGCGCGAGGACCTGCGGCAGCAGGGCGTGCGGCAGCACCAGGCCGTCGACCAGGCCGAGCACCCAGTCGGCGTCGACGCCCGCGTTGGGGCCGCAGTGGTGCGGCACGGGGTCGGCGTGCAGCAGGATCCGGAAGCCCGGCCCGGCGGCGGCGCGCACCGCGGCGACGGCGGCGGACTGCAGGCGGCGGGCGGCGGCGAGGCGGTGGGTGCGGGCGGCGGTGGCGAGTTCGGTGCCGAGCAGCCGCTCGATCCGCTGCCACTCGCCGTCCGCCGCGGGTTCGGGGACGCCGCGCCACAGCGGGTCGAGCGCCGCCCGGACGGCCACGCTCAGCGGTTCGGCGGCCGCGCCGTAGCCGCGGCGGCAGGCCGGGCAGAAGCACAGCGACATCAGGAACTGCCCGGCCGGGCCGAGCGGGACGCCGCCGATCTTGTCGTGGGCGTGCAGGTGGGACAGGCCGTACCAGCCGCAGGACTCCAGCTCGACGCCGCGCGCACCGGGCCGGGCGGCGGCCTCGGCGGCGAGCGCGGCGCAGTACTCGACCACCTCGTCCTGGGCGATGCACGGCGCCCACGGATACGTCTCGCCGTACGCGTTGCGCACGGTGCAGCGCGGATTCTCCTCGCCGAGGCGGGAGTTGTGGGCGAGCACCACCCAGGAGTGCACCTCCAGACCGGCCGCGGCCAGCGCATCGGCGGCCTCGCCGAACGGGTCGGCGCCGGGCAACCAGCGCTGCGCGAAGGGCCGCAGGGCGCGCCCGCGCCAGGTCGCCTCCTCGGGCGGGTAGTAGACGGCGGAGTGCCGGGCGGTGATGATCCGCCGCCCGGGGTGACGGGGCGTCAGGGCGCGGGTGGAGTGGTACGCCGCGGCGAGCGTGACCTGCCGCAGGCCGAGCCCGGCCAGCAGCTCGGGGGCGGCGGGGTCGCCGGTGACGTCCCACGGATAGAGGAAGGCGGAGGCGCGCACGGGGTCTCCAGGTGGCGGGGGTGACGAGGGCGGTCGCACCAGCGTTATACATCACCGTGACTGCGGTACACATCCATGAACGCCGATTCAGCATTCCCGGTTGCCAATACCGTTGACTGGCCGTCAGACCCTCCCTAGGGTGTCCACACCTGTGAACCACGTCCACTACTGTGGGGATGTCATGACACTGGTCCTGCTCACCGGTGCGGCCGGCGGCGTCGGCACCATGCTGCGCGAGCTGCTGCCCCCGCTCGGCTACCGGCTCCGCCTCGCCGACCTGAAGCCGATCCCGGACGCCCCGGACTCCCTCGCCTTCGACCTGCGCGACGCGGACGCGGTCCGCGCGGCGGTACGGGGCGTCGACGCGGTGGTCCACCTCGGCGGCATCTCGCTGGAGGACACCTTCGACAACATCCTCGGCAGCAACATCGAGGGCACCTTCCACCTGTACGAGGCGGTCCGCGCCGAGGGCGTGCGCCGGGTGGTCTTCGCCTCCTCCAACCACGCCGTCGGCTTCACCCCGCTCGACGGCGAGCTGCCGATCGGCACCGCGATCCCGCCCCGCCCGGACACCTACTACGGTCTGTCCAAGGTGTTCGGCGAGGGCCTGGCCTCGCTCTACGCCGACAAGTACGGGGTGGAGACGGTCTCCGTCCGGATCGGTTCCTGCTTCCCGGAGCCCCGCACCCCCCGGATGCTCGCCACCTGGCTCAGCCCCGGCGACTGCGCCCGCCTGGTGCACGCCGCACTCACCGCACCCGACGTCGGCCACACCGTGGTCAACGGCATCAGCGCCAACACCCGCGCCTGGTGGGACCTCTCCCCCGCCCGCGCCCTCGGCTACGCCCCCCAGGACGACGCCGAGGCCCACGCCCCCCGCATCCTCGCCGCCCACGGCGAACTGCCGCCCGACAGCGTCGACGCCCGCCTGCTCGGCGGCCACTTCACCACTCTCTAGCCCCGGGCGCGGAAACGGCGGCGGCCCGCCCGGTGCTCTCCGACCGGGCGGGCCGCTCCTGCTGACGCCGGGTCAGCCGGCCGGGGACCAGACCCGCTCGACCTGCTGGGTGCCGGTGCGGGTGCGGTAGGAGCGCGCCCACTTGGTGGTGGCGTCCGGGCGGGTGCGGTCGGACAGCACGTAGTAGTCCATCTGCGCCCGCTCGGGGGTGATGTCCAGGACGCCGTAGCCGTGCGAGTCCAGGTCGGTCCACTTGACGTGCCGGTTGGCGGCCTGGATCGCCGCGACGGCGACCAGCGACAGCGTCTGCGGGGCGACCTTCAGGAAGTCGTCGATGTTGTCCGAGGAGACCGAGGTGACCACGAACTCGGTCGCGGCGCTGCCCGAGGCCGGGTAGGTGGCGGCCTCGAACGGCACGTCGCAGGCCCACGCGGAGTGGATGTCGCCGGTCAGGAAGACGGTGTTGCCGATGCCGTTCGCCTTCAGGTGGCCGAGCAGCTCGCGCCGGTCGTGGGTGTAGCCGTCCCACTGGTCGACGTTGACGGCCAGGCCCTCGCCGGGCAGGCCGAGCAGCTGGGCGAGCGGTCGCAGCAGGTAGTCCGGGAGCGACAGGAAGGCGACCGGGGAGATCATCACCTCGTTGCCGATCAGCCGCCAGGTGGTGTCGGAGGCGGACAGCCCGGCCTTCAGCCAGTCCAGCTGGGCGCGGCCGGTCATGGTGCGGTCGGCGGAGTCGACGTCGCCGCTGCCGATCGAGGCCTGCTTGGACCGGTAGGAGCGCAGGTCGAGCAGGTGCAGGTCGGCCAACTTGCCGTAGCGCAGCCGCCGGTAGGTGGTGCCGGCGATGGACGGGCGGACCGGCATCCACTCGAAGTACGCCTGCTTCGCGGCGGCGACCCGGGCCGCCCAGTCGCCCTCGGTGCCGGGGGTGTGGTTCTCCGCGCCTCCGGACCAGGCGTCGTTGGCGAACTCGTGGTCGTCCCAGATCGCGATGGTCGGGACCGCGGCGTGCAGCGCCTGCAGGTCCGCGTCGGTCTTGTACTTGCCGTGCCGGGTGCGGTAGTCGGCCAGCGTGATGATCTCGTGGGCGGGCGCGTGCGGACGCACCACCGTGCCGCGGGCGGCGAACGCGCCGCTGGCGTACTCGTAGATGTAGTCGCCGAGGAAGAGGAAGGCGTCCAGGTCGCCGCGGGCCGCGAGGTGGCGGTAGGCGGAGAAGTAGCCGGCCTCCCAGTTGGCGCAGGAGGCCACACCCAGGCGCAGGTGGGCGACGGCGGCGTCGGCGGCGGGCGCGGTACGGGTCCGGCCGGTGGCGGAGGTCGCGCCGCCCGCCTGGAAGCGGTACCAGTAGGCGGTGTCGGCGCGCAGGCCGCGGACGTCGGCCTTGACGGTGTGGTCGGCGGCGGCGCTCGCGGTGACGCTGCCGGAGGCCACCAGGGTGGTGAAGTTCCGGTCGGCGGCGATCTGCCACACCACCTCGGTGTCCGGGCCGACGCCGGAGCCGGGCACCGCCTCGGGGACCGGGGTGACCCGGGTCCACAGCAGCACACCGTCGGAGAGCGGGTCACCGGACGCCACACCGTGCAGGAACTGCGGCACGGTGGCCGCCTCGGCGGTGGCACTCGCCCCCGCCAACGGCAGGGCCAGCGCACCGGCGGTCAGCGCCGCGGCCTTGATCACCCGGCGGCGCGCCGGACGGACGGGGGACACGGGTTCGAAGATCTCAGTCACACCACCCGACACTTACCCATGGGTAATGCCCGTGTCCAGAGCGACTCCTGACTGTTCGTCGGCTCTTCACCTCGGTGGCCGACGCCCCAACCGGACGCCCCGACCCGATGCTCCGGCCCGACGCTCCGGCGAGGCTCGCGGCGCGCGAACGCGTGCACTGGTGGCCGGTGACCGTGGCCTGCGGGCGGTCACCGGCCGGTCCGGGTGGTCAGCCGATGCCGGTGACGCTGAGCGCGGTGGTCCAGTTGTTCTTGATCGCACTGCGCGCGGCGGACAAGGTGATCCGCCCGTCGCAGACCGCGTTCTTGAGCTTGGTCTCGACGCCGTCCTTGGTGGTGGCGGTCTTGGTGCCCGAGTACGGCTCCGGCCACAGGTTCTTCGGGTCGCGCGGGGCGCCGCCGAGCTCGAGCGGGATGAAGTGGTCCTCCTCGTAGGCGGACAGCGAGGTGTTGGCGTAGCCGTAGTCCGCGATGCCCTGCACCTTGAGCGCGTTGGTGTAGGAGGTCGACGGACGGATGGTGGCCGTCCAGCCGGACACGCAGATCGTCGAGTGGATCGTCGACTGGGTGACGTCCGGGTTGTACACGCCGGGCGTGCACACCGGGTCGGGAAGCGGCAGGTACGACTGCGAGCAACCGGCGGCGTGGGCGCTGCCGGCGCCGAGGGTGAGTGCGCCGGCCACGAGTATCGGGCTGGCGGCGACGGCGGCGAGACGGCGGAGGGAACGATTCTGCACGGGGGCGCTCCTGGGCTCGGCGAAGGGGCGGGTGGCGGTGCCGAGTCAGCGTGGCAGCCCTCGATCTATGCGGGTAGACACTGGGCCGTGAAGACTGCATGGCCGTCACATGACAGCCGGTGCAGGCACGGTGAAGGCCCGTCAGCCGCCACACCCGGTCCCGCGCGGGGGCCGGGCACGACGGGCTGGGCGTGGGGGTGTCAGCAGCCGTTGAGCACGTTGGTCAGTGCGGTCTTCTCGGCGGAGTCGACGGACAGGTTGTAGTAGTACTTCACCTGGACCCAGGCCCGGACGTAGGTGCAGCGGTAGCCGATCACCGAGGGCAGCCACTCGGCCGGGTCCTTGTCGCCCTTGGCCTGGTTCACGTTGTCGGTGACCGCGATCAGCTGCGGGCGGACCAGGTCGTTGGCGAACGCCTGGCGCTGCGCGGTGGTCCAGGCGGAGGCCCCGGAGTCCCAGGCCTCGGCGAGCGGCACCAGGTGGTCGATGTCCAGGTCGGAGGCGGCGTGCCAGGTGGCGCCGTCGTACGGCGAGAACCAGGTGCCGGAGGTGGCGGCGCAGGAGGCGTCGGTCACCACGTTGGAGCCGTCGCGCTTGAGCACGGTCCCCCGGGTGTTGCAGCTGCCGGAGATGGTGATCCACAGCGGGAACAGCGAGCGGCTGTAGCCGGTGCGGTTCTCCGCCTTCACGGTCAGCGAGGCGAGGTAGGTCCGAGCCGTGGCGGCCGAGACCGGAGTGGGCAACGCGGCCTGGGCGGTGCCGGTGCCGGCGGTGACGGCGCCGGCCGCGAGTATCGAGGTGACGGCGACGGCGGCGAGACGACGGAAGAATCGGTTCTGCACGAGGGCGCTCCTGGGCTCGGCGAAGGGGCGGGCAGCGGTGCCGAGCCAGCGTGGCAGCCAGGGGTCTATGCGAGTAGATACCATCCCGTGAAGAACTCATGACCTTCACATGACCCTCGGTGCAAGCGATGTGAAGGCCCGTCAGGTGCTATCGACCTCGGCGGATTCCTCGCCACCGCCTACCCGCGCGTGCGCCACGGCGTTCGGCTCCGCCGGGAATGCAGGTCTCGACAGAGGCCCCCGCCCCGGTCAGCCCAGCGCGGATCGGCCGGCCGTCGCTACCGACTCGCCCCCCGCCATCGCCTCCCCGTGCTCGCACCACCGCCGACCCCACGGCGTCCGGCTTCCCGGCTCTCGACGTGGGACATCGCTCCGGTCGGCCCAGCACACGTCTGCGCGTTGACCGGCCGTCGCCGGGACTCGGCCTCCGCCTCCTCACCCCCGGGCCGTCCCGGAACCTCCTGGCGTCACATGCCGTCGGCGCGCGCGGAGAGCCAGTCGGCGTGGGCGGCGCGGAGGGCGTCCCTGATCTCGGTGCTGGGGGCGAAGACGTCGCCGCCGCCGTCGTAGGGGTGGTAGAGCCAGCGGAGGTCGGCCGGGGCCAGGGTGACGCCGGAGATCACGTCGTCCGCGACGAGGCGCAGCAGCGGGTCGAGCGCTTGGCGGGTGCGCGGGAGGCGGCTGACGTACTGGTGCTCGTAGCAGACGTCGGCGGGGTCGTAGTCGTCGTACACCCGGCTCGTCCAGTGGCGGGCACCCGGGTCGGCCCGACGGAGTTCGGCCGGCCGGTCGACCGGCGCGGGGTGGCCGTCCCAGTGCCGGGTCACCACGTACAACTCCGTTTCGTGCGGACCCAGTTGGTCGAGGATCGTGTGGTGCCGGCCGAGCAGCACGGCGTACTCAGCGTCGTTGTCGGCGTACCGCTTCGAGCCGGGGAGGCTGTGGAAGCGCACCCACCGGTCGCGGAGCGCGTACCGGCCCGGGAGGTGCTCGTCGTCGTCGGGCCACTGCCGCTCCCACCGCTCGGCGAGGGCGTCGAGGTCGCTGCTGAACGCGTCGTTGTCCACCGGGCCATGATCGGCCGTCAGCCGCCGCTGCGGTAGCCGATATTCGGGGCCCCCGCGGCGGCCGCCGTTGATCGACGGACACCTGCTGCTCGAGGGCCCGCGTCTGCGTGGCAGCATGCCGCGCATGACGAAAAGCGAGTACCCGGGGACGGCGGACGACGCGGCGCGGGCCTTGCGGGAGATCGCCCACAGTTGGGCGGACGGGCATCGGTACGACCCGCGCCTGTTGATACGGGCCGCCGTCGAGGCCGTCGTGGCCGGGGTGGACGCTCCCTCGCTGCCGCTGCTCGCCGGGCTGTTCCGCGGGGAGGAGGCGCAGGCCTCGGAGTTGTTCGGTCGGGTGGCCGACGAGCTGGGCTTCGGGTTCCATCCGCCCGAGGACTTCTGGGACGGGCGGCTGGCCCTCGCCCGGTGGTGGGCCGGCGAGATCGCCGACGGCTGGCTCGACCCCGTGGAGGGGGCCTGCCTCATCGTCGAACAGGTCGCCGAACAGTTCGGCGAGACCGCGGAGTTGGCCCCCATGGTCGCGCAGGTGGTCGCCCTTCAGGACCCGCTGGCCCCCCACGCCGAGATCACGGCCGCCATCGTGCGGGCCGCCCACGAGCTGCTGCTCCGGATTCCCGCGCCACCCGGCCGCCGCTGAGTGCACGCGGGCACCGAGAAGGGTTGCCCCGCCGGCCGCTGGGTGGGGGTGGCCGACGGGGCTGGGGAAGGGTGGTCAGGCGGTGGTGCAGGCGGTGCCGTTCAGGGTGAAGGTGTTCGGGGCGGTGTTGTTGGCGCTGAAGGTGCCCTGGACGCCGAAGTTGGTGGACGCGCCGGGGGCGAGCGGACCGTTGTAGCCGAGGTCGGCGGCGGTCACGGCGGCGCCGTTCTGGGTGACCTTGGCGTTCCAGCCGCTGGTGATCTTCTGGTCGCCGGGGTACGTCCAGCCGACCGTCCAGCCGGAGATCGCGGCGCTACCGGTGTTCTTCACCGTGACGTCGGCGGTGAAGCCTCCCGTCCAGGAGTTGGCGCGGTACGCGATCGAGCACGCGGCGTTCCCGGTCGGGGGCTGCGACGTCGGCGGCTTGGAGGTGGGCGGCTGCGAGGTGGGCGGCTGGGACGTCGGCGGCTGCGAGGACGGCGGGGCGCTCGGGTCGGCCGCGTTCACGGCCAACTGGTAGGCGATGTCGGGCAGGAAGGTGCCCGCCGCGCCCGCGCAGCCGTCGGCCTCGCCCGGCGGCTTGATCCACAGGAAGGCGTCGATCGCGGTGTCGCCGGTGGCGGCCGTCGGGTAGTTGCCGATCGCCCGGCCGGACGGGTCGCACCAGGCGCCGCCGCCTGGTGCACCGTTGCCGTTGCGACTGGTGTCGACGACGGCGTGCAGGTTGCCGGGGTTGCCCAGAGAGGAGAGGACGGCGTGGGCGTAGGAGGTCTCGTTGCCGGTGGCGTTGAAGTTCGAGACGTTGGTGAAGAAGCCGTCCGCTCCGAGGACGCCGGCGCTGCGCAGCCGGTTGGCCTGCTCGCCTGCGGCGTTCCACGCGGAGTGGCCGCCGTCGAGGTACACCTTGGCGTTGGGCGCGGCGGCCCGGATGGTGCCGACGGCGCGGGACAGCGAGGCGAAGCGGTCGTTCTGCTGCTGGGCGCTGAGGCAGGTGGTGAGCGAGATCGAGTCGGGTTCGAGGACCACGAGGGAACGCGAACTGCCCAGCCCGGCGGCGAACTTGCCCACCCAGGCGTCGTAGGAGGCGAGGTCCGGCGCGCCGCCGGCGGAGGCGCCGCCGCAGTCCCGGTTCGGGATCTCGTAGACCACCAGCACCGGCACCTGGCCGGCCGTGGCGGCGGCGCCGGTGACCGTGCGGACGTCGGAAGTGATGGTGTCAGGGCGGTAGTTGGCGAACCAGATGCCCTGCGGCTGGCTGGCGACCCGCTTGGAGATCACCGGCGTGCGGGAGTCGTTCGGGTTGGCGGCCACCCACTTGACCACCTGGGAGGCGGGGTCCTTGTAGAACTGGGTGCCCGCGGGCAGGCTGCCCTGGACGGCCGCACCGGCACCGCTCTGCGCGACGGTGACCAGGGCGACGGCGGCGGCCGCGGCCAGCAGCGGGACGGCGGCCGAACGGCTCCGGGCGGGCGGCACGGCGGCGCGGCGCCGGGTGGTGGGGGTGTGCACGGGGTCCTCCGTGGGGGCTCTCGGGTGGGAGAGGGTCGGTGGCCGGGGCGTCGTGGGAGCGCTCCCGCACCGGCCGCGGCCGATGCTAGCGGCCGCTTCGCCGGATCGGCAGGGGCCCTGCGGGAACGGAACACGCCACGGGTGGCCTGACATGGCGTCAACTACCGCGCCGAGGTGGGCACACGTCCGCGCACCGCCGCGTGAGGCGGGCTTGAACGTTTCATCGGCTGAGCCCGCGCGGGCCGCAGCCACGGCTTCGCTGCCGGTCCGCCGTCCACGACCTCGGCGGTGGGCGCCCACGCCCCGTCACTCGCGCGGCCTCCGTTCCCACCAACCCCCCTTGTGACCACGGGCTTTGGCCGGTTCGGGCGCTCCACGGACCCGGCGGCGGGGTATCTGTCGGGTATGGGAGCACATTTCGTGACGGGTGCCGGGTCCGGAATCGGGGCGGCGGTGGCCGGCCTGCTGGCCGGACGGGGGGAACGCCTCTGGCTGCTGGCGCGCAGTGATGCCGCGGCGACGCGGCTGCGCGAGCGCTTCCCGGGCAGCCGCACGGTGGTCGCCGACCTCGCGGTGCCCGGCCGCCTGTCCGAGGTGCTGGACGGCCAGGGGCTCCCGGCCCGGATCGACTCGCTGGTGCACGTCGCAGGAGTCGCCGAGTACGGGATGGTCGGGGAGACCGCGGCCGCGGTGTGGGCGGAGACCGTCGCGGTGAACCTGCTCGCCCCGGCGGAACTGACCCGCCTGCTCCTGCCCGCCCTCCGCGCGGCGCAGGGCCACGTCGTCTTCCTCAACTCCGGCGCGGGCCTGCACGCGCCCCCGGGACTGTCCGCGTACGCCGCCTCGAAGTTCGCGCTGAAGGCACTGGCGGAGGCGCTGCGCGCCGAGGAGCACGCGAACCGGGTCCGGGTCACCACGGTCTTCCCCGGCGAGGTCGACACGCCGATGCAACGCCGCCTGCACGAACGCTTCGGGCTCGCCTACGACCCGTCGGTGTGCCTGTCCGCGGAGTCGGTGGCGGCGGTCGTCGCGACGGCGCTGGACCACGGCGAGGCGGGAACGCTCAGCGACCTGATGCTCCGCCCCGGGGTCTGACCCCCGGGACGGAGCCGTCAGCGGCGGGTCGGGGCCGGTCGACCCTGCCGGGTCTACGAACGGTCAGCTGTCGCCGTGGCTCTGCCAGGCTGCGCGCTGGCGCAGCGCGATGCGGTTGCCGTCCGGGTCGACGGCTTCGATGCGGATGCCGAACGGGTAGTCCTCGCGGTGGCCGCCGGCGCGGCCACCCCGGCCCGGGCAGCGCTCGTGGGCGGCCGTCCCGGAGTCGTCTCCTGGCGCGAGGACGGCACTCCGCTCTCGGTCCTCGCGTTCACCGTCACCGACGGCCGGATCACCGCCATCACGGGAGTGGTCGACCCGGCCAAGCTCGCGCAGTTGAACCTGCCGGACCCGGCGTGAGCAGCCCCGTCACGGTGACTGCCGTGGCACGACGGGCGGCTCGCGGGCCGTGCCAACGCCCCCCGACGGACCGTCAGCGGCGGTTTCGCGTCGACCCGGTGCGGTTCGGTGCGGTCTCGGGGTGGACGCCCAGCAGTCTGCGGTAGTCGGGGCGCTCGGCGAGCAGGTCGCGGTGGGTGGCCACGTGCCAGCTCGTGCCGTCGAGGTAGACCACCCGGTCGGCGTGTTCGGCGGGGCCGGCGCGGTGGGTGACGGTGAGGAGGGAGCCGGGGCGGTGCCGGAACGCGTGGTCGACCCGGCGTTCGGCGACGGCGTCCAGGTGACTGGTCGCCTCGTCGAGGATCACCAGCCGGGCCGGGCTGAGGTAGGCGCGGACCAGGGCGACAAGTTGGCGCTCGCCGGGTGAGAGCGTCGCGGCCGAGATCTCGCCGTCGAGCCCGCCCCGACGGTCCGTCAGGTGCTCCGCGCCGAGTCGGTGGAGGGCGTCGGTGACGGCGGCGGGCGAGTGGTGCGGGGCGAGCCAGCGGAGGTTGTCCGCCAGCGGTCCGGTGAAGACGTACGGCTCCTGCGGCAGCAGCACCCGGAGCCGGGCCAGCTCGGCGGCGGGCAGGCGGTCGGCGCGGACTCCCGCGAGCAGGACCCGGCCCTGGTCTGGCGGCAACACGCCCGCCGCCAGGTCCGCCAGGGTGGACTTCCCGATGCCGGACGGGCCCACCACGGCGACGCTCTCGCCGTCGCCGAGGTCCAGGTCGAAGTCCCGCAGGACGGGCTCGGCCGCCGGTCCGTACGAGAAGCGCACGCCGAGCAGTCGCAGGTCGACCTGCGGGACGGCGGCAGCGGGCTGCCACTTCTCGCGGGACTCCCCCGGTCGCGCCTCCCCCGGGTGCGGCTCGCGGGGCGGTGGCGGCTTGGCCGAGCGGTTTCCTGACGGACCTTCAGGCATGGATGCGGTGGCGGCGAGTCGGGTGGCGGCCTCGGTCAGCCGGATCCAGGACGGGCCGAGGCCCTGGACGAGGAGGCGGAGCGCGGGTTCGAGGGTGCCCAGGAGGTAGGCGAGGACGCCGAGGAGGGCTCCGGTGGTCATTCCGTGGGCGATCAGGGTCGGGGCGGCCAGCACCACGGCGACGAGCGGACCGTGGACGCCGAGGGCGACCAGCAGGTGCCGGGTGGCGGCCAGGCGTGCGAGGGCCCGGCCGGCCGCCTCGTTGGCGGCGACGTCGGCGAGGACGCGGGCGAGGGCCGTCCGCTCGGCTCCGCAGGCGACCAGGTCGCGCAGGGCTGTGACGGTGTGCAGGGCGGACCGCGCGATGTCCTCCTCGGTAGCGAAGAGTTCGCGTTGCCGTCGGGCCGTGCGCGGGGTGAGCGTCGCGAAGGCGGCCAGCGCGAGCAGCAGCGGCCCCGCCACCGGCAGGACGGCAGCGGGCGCGAGGACGGCGGTGCCGGTGACCACGGCCGCGACGGTCAGCACCAGGTGGGCGACGAGCAGGAGTTGGCCCGCGAGGGTGTCGCGGACCGCCTCCACCTGGCGGGTCACCTGAGCGACCGCGAGGGCCGTCGCCCCGGTGGCGCGGCCGCGGGAGGCGGTGGCCCGGTGCAGCAGACCCGCAGCGGAGGCGACGAGCAGGCGGTCGCGGGCCGGTTCGACGATCCGCGCCAGCGGGCCGTACGAGCGGCGGGTCGCCCAGGCGGACAGCACCGCCGCCGCGGCGAACAGGACGAGCCAGCGCCAAGCGGCGTCCGGGCGGTGGGCCAGGAAGCCGTGGTCGACGGCCAGGGCCAGCGCCTTGCCGGACGCGACGGCGGGCGCGGCCGCGAGCACGGTCCAGCCGCCGAGCGCGAGCAACGCGGGGCCGCTGTCGGCGAGCGCGGAGCGCACCAGGCGCAGTCCGGACCGGCGCCCGCTCACCCGAGGCGCCCAACAGTCGCAGCCACTCCCCTGCTCCCGTCCACCGTCCAGCCTGCGCATCCGAGTCCTTGCCCCGTCGCGTCCGTCCGCCCGCCCCCCGGCAGCATCCGACGGTTCGGGGTGACTGGCCGTCATTCCTTGCTCTCCGTACAGCCGTTACCGGATTCGGCACCGCCGGTGAACAGCGCCCGGTAGGCCGGGTCACGCCAGAGGCGGTGGTGCGGGGCCGCGGCGCGCAGGCGTCCGCCGTCGAGCCAGGCGACCAGGTCGGCGTGGGCGGCGACGGCGGCGCTGCGGGTGGTGCTGAGGCGGGTCCGGCCGGCGGTGTGGGCGGCGAGGGTGTCCAGGACGGCGGTCTCGGTGGCCCGGTCGAGGGCGGCGGTGGCGTCGTCGAGCACCAGGAGGCGGAAGTCGCGGCACAACGCGCGGGCCAAGCCGACGCGTTGGCGCTCTCCCCCGGACATCGGCGCGTCGTCCAGCGGTGTGCGGTACCCGGCGGGCAGCCGTCGCAGGTGGGTATCGGCGCCCGCGGCGCGGGCCGCGTCGGCGATCCGCGCGTCGGGGATGCCGTCCTGACCGGCCGTCAGCGCCTCGGCGACGGTGGCGCCGAACAGCACGGGATCGCCGAAGGCGGTGGCGACGGCGGCTCGCAGGGCTTCCGGGTGGAGCGTGGCGAGGTCGGCGCCGTCCAGGGCCACCTCCCCGGTGTCGGGGCGGTCCAGTCCGGCGGCGAGGGATGCCACCGCGGCGGTCGCGGCATCGTCCGCGCCGACCACCGCCGTCCAGCGGCCCGCCGGGATCGTCAGGTCGAGCCCGTCGAGCAGCGGGCGGTCGCCGGTCCGCTTGCCGACACCGTGGAACCGCAGGCCGCCGTGGCCGTCCGGCAGCGGCAGCGTGCCCGGCGCGGCAACAGCCAGATCGAGCAGCGCGGCGGTCCGCGCCGCGCCGGACCGTGCCCGGGCCAGGTCGAGCAGGCTCTGGGCCGCACCGAAGCCGCCCAGGCCGAGGGTGGCGTACGCGGCGGCAGCGGCGAGTCCGCCGGGGCTGAGCCGGCCCGCGGCGAGTTCGGCGCCCGCGGCGGTCAGGACCGCCAGCTGGGTGGCGGGGGCGAGCAGGCCGACGGACCAGGCCGCATCGCGCTGACTGCGCCACAGTCCGTGGCCGTGGCGGGCCAGTTCGGGCAGCGGGTGCAGGATCCGGGCGAGTTCGGCGCGTTCGGTCCCGGCGGCGGCGATGCTGCGGCCGCCGGTCATCGCCTCCACCAGCCGGGTGGTGATCGCCGCCTGCGCGACCTGGTAGGCCTCGCCGTGGCCGGCGGTCCGGGCGCTCTGACGGCGGATCAGCAGCCATCCGGCGGGCGCGGCGAGGACGAAGGCCAGCGCGGGCAGCGGTGACAGCAGGGCCAGCCCGGTCACCGCGGCGGCGGCCGTGACGAGTTGGGCGGCGGTGTAGACGAGTGCGGGGCCGGCCAGCGCGGCCTGCGGGGCGCTGGCGGTCAGCCGGGCGGCGAGGTCTCCGGCCGGGCGGGCGGGTGCGCCCGGGCCCGCGGCGACGACCCGGCGGACCAGGTCGGAGCGCAGCCGGGCCGTCGTGTCGGCCGCGCCGCGCGGCCCGGCGTACTGCGCCCCGGCTTCGGCGACGGCGAGCAGGCCGACCAGTGCCAGCAGGGGCGTCACGCCGGCCGCCCCGCCGCCGGTCAGCATCCGGTCGACCGCCCGGGCGAGCACGGCGGGCAGCAGCAGGGTGGCCGTGGTGCTCGCCGCGACGGCGAGGGCCAGCGCGACGGTCCAGCGCCGCCCCCGGACGAGGACGGCGCGCAGCGGGCGGCGGCCGGGGACGGGACGGTCGGCGGGCACGGGCGCTCCCAGGTGTGGTGCGGCACGGTCGCCGATGCGCGGCGGCGCGGACGGCGGGCGGGCATGAGGGTGCCGGCCGTGCGGCGGACCGCACGGCCGGCGGGGTGCTCAGAGGCAGAGCAGGGTGCTGACGGTGCTGTTGGTGCAGTTGACCGCGCTCAGGGAGCTGAGGACCGAGCGGAACTCGGTGGTCTCCTCGGGGGTCTCCAGCGCCTGCAGGCTGAGGATCGCCATGGCTTTCTCCTTCTCTTCCCGGGTGGTGCGGTGGGTTTCCCGGCGGTCGCCGGAACTCGGGGGCGGCGGGTGGTCCCGGCCGCGGTGGGCGCCCTGGGGGTCGGGGAGCGGCGAGGCTCCTCGGTGCCGGGGCGGGGTGGTGGGCTCAGGCCGGGCCTGCGGGCCAGAACGGCAGTGGCGAGGTGCCGTCGAAGACCGCGGCGAGTGCGGTGAGCACTCCGGCGGTGCCGGTCGCCAGGTCCATGGAGAGCCGGAGCAGTTGTTCGCCGGGGAAGGCCGGCCGCCCGTGGTGGGGCAGCACGTGCCAGGCCAGTCGCCGGATGTGACGGCGGATCAGCTGCGCATCGTGCTCGGCGGGGCGGGAGTCCCTGGCGAGCAGGGCGATCAGTCCGGCGCGGCCGTTGAACAGGCCCGGCTGGACGATGAACTCCGGTGCGGCGGCGGCGCGGATCAGGGCCAGCTGTTCGGCGAGTTCGGGGTCGGGCCGGTGGCGCAGGTAGGCGGCCAGGACGACGGCGATGCCCGCGCTGCCGGACTCCAGGTAGGGCAGCACCCGGGTGCCGTCGTCGACCTGCAGGGTGCCGTCCTCGGCGACCACGCAGCGGGCCAGGTCACGTTCGAGGGCGGTGCGGGCGAGGTCGAGCAGCGCGGGCTCGGCGGTCTGCTCGAACAGGTCGAGCAGCAGCAGGGCGGTTCCGCTGGCGCCGTGCAGGAGTCCGGTGCGGGCGCCCGCCGGGCCGGTCCCGTACAGGTCGAGCCGGGTGACGGCGCGGTCGGCGCTCTCGGCGGCCGCGGCGAGCAGGGTGCGGTCGCCGGTGGCCCGGGCGAAGTGCAGCTGGGCCAGGCCGATGCCCGCCAGTCCCGCGGACAGGTCGGCCCCGTACCCGTCCTGCTCGTCCTTGCCCAGCCGTTCCAGCAGGTCGAGGGCGGCCGGGCGGTGTCCGAGGCGGTCCAGGACGACGGCGGTGCCGTGCGCTCCCACGAACAGTCCGGGCCGGCAGGGTTGGCGTTCGACGGCGTCCAGCAGCCAGCGCACGTGCGCCGGGTCGGGCGTCGCGCCGACGGTGTGCAGGGCCCAGAGGACGCCGGCCGCGCCGTAGGACAGGCCGAGGCCGTCGTGGGTGAACTGCGCGGGGTCGCCGGGGAACAGCCGGTCGGCGCGTTCGGGGGTGGCGGTCGAGGTGATCGCGCCGACCAACCCGTCGCGCAGCCGCGGCCAGCTGTCGGGGTCGCCGTCGAACAGCGCCTCGACGGCCGACGGCGCGGTCTCGCCGCTCCCCTCGGCACCTGCCGTGCCGTTGGTGGCGGCGAGTGGCGCGGTCCGGCCGGGCAGGCGGGTCGCGGGCAGGTAGGTCGCGGGCAGGGCGAAGCGGGCGCGGGCCGCACGGACCAGGCTCCGGCCCTTGCCGGGGTGCAGCGAGGTCAGTGGCAGCAGCGGCATGAAGGCCCACAGGCGCAGGGCGTCGAGCGCGTGCTCGTCGACCGCGAACCCGGTCAGTCCGGCGGGTGCCGCGAAGCCCGCGGCGCCCAGCGCCGGGCGGACGAAGTCCGTGACGGGAGAGGAGAGTTCGAAGTCGACGAAGGCGACGGTGCCGTCCGGCCGGACGATCAGGTTGCGCGGGTGGAGGTCGCCGAAGACGATCCCGCGCTCGTGGATGGCGCGCAGTCCGCGTTCGACGGCGTCCAGCACCGCGAGGGCCTCCTCGCGGTACGCCGCGACGGCGTCGTCGTCGACGTCGGGGTGGATCAGCGGGTAGCGGCGGCCGAACCAGTGGTGCAGGCCCTCGCCCTCGACGTACTCCTGCACCAGGAACCGGTGTTCCCACGCCGTCAGGTCGCCGAGCACCGCGGGCACCGCGTCGACTCCGGCCAGCGCCTCCAGCACCTGCCGCTCGCGGCCGAGCCGCTGCACGGCGTCCTCGCCGCGCTGGTCGAGGCCGGCGTACGGGCGGGCTTCCTTGAGCACCACCTGCGCACCGCCGCCGGACGGCCGGGCCAGGTAGATCCCGCCGCCGTTGGAGAAGTGCAGGGCGCGCTCCACCGTGTACGGGAACGCGTCGACGCTGTTCCCGCCCGCCCCGGCCAGGGCCTCGGCGAGCACGGCGGGCCGCGGTGCCCAGTCCGGCACCTCGAACACGGCGCGGCGCACGTCGGGGCGCAGCCGTCCGGTGGGTTCGCGGAAGGCGAGGACCAGTTCGCCCTCCTCGTTGCGGCAGAACTGCTCGGTGAACGCGCCGTACCGCAGGTGGAGCGGGCCGTTGCGCCAGCGCAGGTCGCTGAGGATGTACGGGCCCGGCGCGCCGTCGAGGGCGGTGTCGAGGTCGGTGAGACATCGTTCCAGCTGCGTGTCGTCGAGGGGGTAGAGCGTCATGAACTTGCCGCTGGAGCCGCGCGAGGCGTACTTGGCGTTCTGCGTCTGCACCAGGGCCGGGCTGCGCAGGAACTTGAACGGCACGCCGTGTTCGAAGCAGTAGGCGCGCACTGTGTCGAGGATCTGCGACGCGTTGTGCAGCCCGGCGCTGACGTGGATCTTCCAGCCCTGGTCGGGCAGCGGGGCGGTCGGCTGGTATCCGGCCCACACCTCGCGCAGGCTGCGGGTCCAGCCGTCCGGTACGGGTTCGGCGACCGCGGGGTACTCGTCGCGGGCCGCCCACTGGACCGGGGAGTCGTAGAAGACCGGATCGGCGTAGGAGTACGCCTCGTAGCGCATGTCCATCGGATCGCTCCATGGCGTGTCGCGGAAGGGAGGACGGTGCCCCTGGCCTGCGGCCGGGAGTGCCGGCCGGGCCTGGTTGGCTGCCCACCGAGAGTCTGCGGTGGGCGGCGCGCGGGGTGCCAGGGCATTCGGAGCGGTTGTCCGGAATCGGCGGGCGCACAGCGGTCGCATGCCCGATCAGGCCGTTCACCTGGGAAGATCACTCCTGGTGATCGCTGCGGGCGGTACCGGCACACCACAGGGGCCGCTCGGCTCCGTCGCTCACCCGGTCGGCCTCGCACTCTTGGCGGAGCGCACAGGGTGCGGGCCGAGCTTCCGGCCGGGAGCCCGGTGTCCGGTATCCGACCGGCGCACCGGCAGCGCGTACCGGACACCGCACAGCCGGACAGCCGGGTGTCGCGCACCGTGCGCCCCGCGGATTGGTCAACTGGCCTGAATGGGAAGAGATTTGATGGTCCATCAGGACCGGCGGGCGGCTCGCGAAGCGGGGGGGGCGGCCACCCCCGCCCCGTCGGCGTCCCGGGGCGGGCCGCAGGCGCCGCCGGATCGGATCGCAGGCGAAGTTATGCTGGGCGTCGTCACAGCTCAGCCGCTTCCGGGGGGACCCTTGCCACGCCGCTCGTTCCGCCTGCCCTGGCCGGGCCGGCGCCGTTGGTGGGTGGCTGTCGTGGCGGTGGTGCTGTTGCTCGCCCTGCTGCCGGTCTTCCGCGCGGGCGGGCGGGACGCGGCGGACGGCCCGCGGTTGACGGTGGCGACCTGGAACATGTGCGGGGTGCTCGACTGGGGCTGCGCGGAGTTCGGCGACGGCGCGGCGAAGACGTCCGCCCTGGTGGGGCTGGTGCACGGGCGCGGCGCACGGGTGGTGCTTCTGCAGGAGGCCTGCGCGGGCGACGTGGAGGCGGCCCGGCAGGCGCTCGGCGCGACCGCGTGGCAGCTGGCCTTCCAGCCGTACGAGCAGGTGGGCGCGGACGGTCGGCGCTCGCCGGTGGCGTGCGGCGGCGGGGCGGAGCGCGGGGACGCCGGGTTCGGGATCCTGGCGAACGCGGAGCTGTCCGGTCAGGTCGTGGTGCCGGCCGCGCAGCCGACGTCCGGTCTTCAGCGCGGCGTCCTGTGCGCGACGGCGGGCGCGGACCTGCGGGTGTGTGCGGCGCACCTGTCGCTGCCGCCGTCCGACCGCTCGCGCCGCGACCTGGAGTTCCGGGACGACCAGTTGGCGGCCCTGCTGACCGCGGCGGGCGACGGTCCGGCGGTCTTCGGCGGGGACTTCAACGCCTCACCGCCGAAGCCGGGCAACAAGGACGCCTGGATCTGGCCCGCCGCCTACTTCGACCGCGTCCAGGAGTGCGACCAGCAGCACCCGGCGCAGCCGGGCGGGCGGGCCACCCACGACAACGGACTGAAGCTCGACTACCTCTTCACGGCCCTCCCCCGGCACGGCTGCCGGCTCGCCGACACCGGGGTGTCGGACCACCGGGCGCTGGTGCTCGAGGTATCCGCCGCGCTCTGACGGGCCGTCCTCCCGACGGGCCGTCAGGTGCCGTACCGGGCGCGGAGGCGCTCGTCGCGGGCGAGGACACCGGCGACGGTGAAGGTGACCCGGGCGGGTTCGGAGGCGCGGTCGTCGGCGGTGACGGCGTAGGCCTCGACGGTGTGTTCGCCGCCGCGCCACTCCCAGGCGGGCTGCCAGGTCCAGTGGCCTTCGGGGGTGACGGGGGTGGCGCCGAGGGAGCGGCCCTGGACGGCGAACTCGACCCGGGCGGCGCCGGGCGCGGCGCCGGTGAGGGCGACCGCGGGTCCGGCGACCAGGCTCTGGTCGGCGGGTTCGGCGATGGCGGGGGCGGGCAGCGGCGGCCGGGGCGGGGTGACGGTGAGGGTGACCTGGGTGCGCGGGCTCTGGTTGCCGTCGGCGTCGACGCCGAAGATCTTGAAGGTGTACTCGCCGGCCTCCCAGGGCTGGCTGAACCGCCGGGTCCAGCTGCCGTCGGCGGCGACCGGCGGGGAGCCCATGTACTTGCCGTTCAGCCACATGCTGACCCGGACCGCGCCGGGGGCCCGGCCAGCGAGCGCGACGGCGTCGCCGGGGACGGTCCGGCCGGGGGCGGGGTGGACGACCTGCGGGCGGGGGAAGCGCTCGGTGGCGGCGAGGAAGGCGTCGATGCCGGCGGTGTCGCGGTCGGGCTGCTCGCCGCCGGCCCGGGCCAGGCCGAACTGCGGGGTGAGGCCGGCCACCAGCAGGTTGAGCAGGCCGAGGACGGCGGGCAGGGTGTGGGCGGTGACCTTGTCGTGGCCGGTGATCTGCGGGGAGTCGTTGTAGAGGACGTTGAAGTGCGGGTAGTCGCGGAACCCGGCGAGGTATGGGGCGACCTGGGTGGTGTAGTGCTCGTCCTGCGGGGAGGTGACCAGGTAGATCCGGGTCTGCCGGTGCGGGCTGGTGGCGACCAGCTGCGGCATCAGCGCGTCGAGCACGGCGACCTTCTCGGGCGTGGGCTGACCCATCATCAGCTGGGCGGCCTCGGGGCGGCGTTCGTGCAGCGCGGTACCGATCCGGAACTGCGGGACGATCGACAGCACGTTGCCGTAGCCGTGGCGCAGGCCGAAGTGGAGCGCCGCGGTGCCGCCCTTGGAGCCGCCGAACATGGTGCACTGCTCGGGGCCGAGGCCGAGCGCCCCGGCGACCTTGGCGATCAGCGCGGCGACGGCCTGCTCGACGGCGAAGTCCATGTCCTTGCACAGGTAGTAGGCGTTGCCGCCGTCGAACAGGTCGCGGATCCACAGGATGTTGGCGCGGACCCGGTCGAGCACGCCGTTGGAGAAGCCGTACTCCTCCGGGGCGGAGAAGTTCGCGAACACCACGACCAGGTGGCGGGTGCCGTGCCTGGCGTGGCTGAACCGGTACTCGACGGGGACCGGGCCGCTGGTGTCGACGCCTTCCAGCACGGTCCGGGCGGGACGGGCGGGGCGGGCGGGGCGGGCCGCTTCGGCCATGGTGTCAGTCCGTTCCTCGGCGCATCAGTTGCAGGTCGCGCAGCCGGGCGGCGGCTGCGTCGGACTCGCGGGGGGTGGTCAGTTCGGCGGGCAGCGGCCACGGGATGCCCTCGAAGGTGTCGAGGGGTTCCGGGGCGGCGGGCGCGGCCGGGGCGGGGACGGGTCCGACGGGATCGAGGTCGCCGCCGGCGGTGAGCGTGGTGTCGACCAGCCGGGCGGAGGCGTAGCCGTCGTCGAGGTCGCAGAAGGCGTCCTGGAAGCGGCGGTAGCGCTCGGCGTAGCTGCGCCGGACCAGGTCGACCTCGCGGATCGCGGTGACCAGGTCGGCGGAGTCGTGCAGCAGCGGGCCGGGGGCGCTGCGTTCGAAGTCGAAGTAGAAGCCGCGCAGGGTGTCCCGGTAGTGCGCCAGGTCGTAGGTGAAGAACAGGATCGGGCGGCCGGTGTTGACGTAGTCGAACATCAGGGACGAGTAGTCGGTGACCATCACGTCGGTGATCAGCGACAGGTCGGCCATGTCGGGGTAGTCGGAGACGTCGTGGACGAAGCCGTCGCCGGCCCGCGGGACGGGGTCGACCACGTTGGGGTGGCGGCGGACCAGCAGGACGTGGTCCTCGCCGAGCCGGGCGCGGGCGTCGTCGAGGTCGATCCGGAAGTCGAACTTGTACCGGCCGGGGGCGTAGTACTGGTCGTCGCGCCAGGTGGGGGCGTACAGCACGACGCGCTTGCCGTCGGGAACGCCGATCCGGCGGCGGATCTCGGCGGCGCGGCGGGCGGTGTCGGGGCGGCGCAGCACGTCGTTACGGGGGTAGCCGCACTCGACGAGTTCGCCGGGGAAGCGGAAGGCGCGCTTGAGGATGGGCGTGGAGAAGCTGTTCGGGGAGACCAGCAGGTCCCAGTTCTCGACCTCGGTCTCCAGCCGTTCCAGGTAGCGCTGGTCGGCGAAGTGGACGGCCTCGATGTCGTGGCCGATCTTCTTCAGCGGAGTGCCGTGCCAGGTCTGCACGACGACCTGGCCGGGGCGCTTGCGGAACCAGTCGGGCAGGTGGTTGTTGGCGACGACGTAGCGGGAGGTGGCGAGCGCCTCGTACCACTCGGGCGACCACATCCGCACGGCGCGCGCGGTGGGCGGCACGTCGACCTGGTCGTCCTTGACCACCCACAGGTGTTCCAGCGGGAGTTGACGCCGGATCAGTTCCTCGTGGACGGCGCGCGGGCTGTCCGAGTACTGGGTGCCCTTGAAGGCGTCGAACAGCACGGTGGGGCGGACCGGGCGCTGCCGGGCGGCGGGGTACGCCTTGGTGCGCAGCAGCTTCTGCCGGTAGGGGCCGCGGGCGTGATCGGGCATCGCGGAGTGCACCTGGAGGGAGAGCCGGTCGTAGCTCTCGGCCTGGAGTTCATAGCGCCGTTGGTCGGCTTCGTGGTCCTGCGGCAGGGTCGGGACGGCGGCCTGGTCGAGTTTGAGCATCAGGTCGGGGAGCCGGTCGGCGGGGGCGACCGGGGCGGGGTCCTGGCGGCGCAGGTAGAGGTCCCAGCGTCCGGCGGCGAGCGGGACGGTGCCGGCCAGGGTGCGGATCCGGGCGGGGGCGAACGCGGCACGGAAGTACTCGCCGCGCCACTCCAGCGGGACGGCGCGCTCGGCGCCCTGGGCACGGGAGCGCAGCATCAGGTGGGCTTCGCGGCGCTGGGCGGGCGGCATCAGGCGGACGGCGGGGTGGCGGCCGACGATCTCCAGGGTGCCGTCCTCGTCCCAGCCGGAGCGGGTGACCAGCGGGAGCGCGGCGCGTTCGAACAGCACCAGGTAGCCGGAGCCGTTGCGGTGGACCACGAGTTCGCGGTCGCCGTCGGCGGTCTGCAGCGCGTCGGGCATCCGGTGGTGGCCGTCGGGGGTGTCCTCGGCCATCACCGGGTACATCGTCATGCTGCGTCCGGCGACGTGGAAGGTGGTCTTCCAGCCGTTGGCGCCGAGTTCCCAGGAGCTGGGCACCGCGCCGTCGGGGTCGTCGGCTGGCGCGGCCCGGTGGGCGGGGACGAGGGCGCGCAGCGGCACCCGGCTGGTGAAGGTGCACCAGCCCTCGCCGCCCGCGGTGAACTGGACGGGGGCCTGCTGTCGGCCGCCGCCGCCGAGGCTGACCAGTTGCAGCCGGCCGGATTCGGGGACGGTGGGCCCGAGGTAGACGCCGCGCAGTTCGAGGTGGCCGCCGGTGACGCGGTGTCCGGTGATCCGGCAGCGGACCACCTCGACCCGCAGCTTGAGCCGGTTCTGCACGAACAGCGGCAGCACCCGGGTGTTCTTGGCGACGTACCGGTAGGGCGGGTTGGCGGCGGTGCCGACGCTGCCGCGGTCGAGGCCGCGGTAGCGGAACAGGCCGCGGCTGAGCACGCCGGCCGCGACGTCCCAGGTGCCCTCGACCCATTCGCCCTTCTGCTTGAGGCGGTTGGTGTCGATGGCGGCGGTGAAGCCGGCCCAGTCGTAGCAGTACCGGTTCTGGTTGGAGTGCTCGGTGGCGTGCGGGGCGTAGACGGTCCGGGCGGGGACCAGCAGCATCCGGTCCTGCTTCTTGTTGCGCAGGGCCAGCGCCTTGACCGACATGTGCCGCTTGTGGACGTTGATGAACCGGATGTAGGCGTTCCCGCTGATCGTCAACTGCTCGCCGTCCCAGTGCACTTCGCCGACCGAGCCGTGCAGGGACAGCTCCTTGCCGAGCCGGTACGCCTTGCGGCCGATGCCGACGGCGCGGTCGCCGAGGTGCGGGTACTTGAGGTACCGGCGCAGTCGGCGCTGGACCGGGATCGGGCCGCCGCGGCGTTCGAACTCGAGCACTTCGAGGAGTTCCTTGAGCCGCCGGCCCCGCACCAGCAGCCACTTGACCCGGGCTTCGGCGGGCAGTTCGCCGATCAGGTCGTCGCCGGCCTCGTCGAGGAAGTCGTTGGCCCACTCCAGGAAGGCGTGGTGGTACTCCTCCTCGGCGTCGGGCAGCACCTTCAGGTGGAGCATCAGGTCGGACTTGAGGCAGGCCAGGTCGTACTGGCGCTTGGAGTCGGCGAAGCGCTTGGAGCGGTGCGAGCCGAGGAAGCGGCTGACCGACTGCACGGCGGCGACCCGGTCGCGCAGGTTTTCGAGTTCGTGGTGGCGCTGGGTGATGGAGGGCGCGGCGCCGGCCTCGCGGCGCCGCCAGTAGTAGACGACGTCGGTGAGGACATCGACCTTGGCGGCCCGGAAGTGCGCGAACATGTTGACCCAGGAGTCCTCGTAGAGGACGCCTTCCGGGAACTCGATGTAGTGGTGGTCCCAGAAGGTGCGCCGGAACAGCTTGTTCCACACCGTGCGGTCGTAGATGAGTTCCGCGAAGTCGGTGATGTGGGTGCCGCGCCGGTTGGCCCGCATCGGCCCCCGGTGCAGCGGGGACTGCCACTTCTTGGTGGAGTTCATCATCTGCACGTTGCCGGAGACGAAGTCCGAGCCGGACTCCTCCAGGCTCTGCAGCAGGATCTCGTAGGCGTGCTCCGGGAGGACGTCGTCGCCGTCGACGAACGCCAGGAACTCGCCCCGCGGGTGCATGGCGCGCAGCCCGGTGTTGCGGGCGTGGCCGGGGCCGTGGGGCTGCTGGCGGATCAGCCGGAACCGCGGGTCGCGTTCGCACCGGGCGCGGGCGATCTCGGTGGACCGGTCGGTCGAGCCGTCGTCGACCAGGATCACCTCGAAGTCGCGGAAGGACTGCCGGGCGATGGACTCCAGGCATTCCTCGAGATAGGTCTCGACGTCCTGGAACGGCACGACGACGCTGAGCCGCGGACGGTGCGCCTGCAACGGATCCTCCCTGCTTGGTCCGGCCTACTTGGTCCGGCCTGCTTGGTTCGGCCTGGTGTGAACGCGGCGTGAAGGTGCGTCAGCCGCGCTTCGCCGCCGCCGGGATCGGCCCGTTCTCCCGCAGCGCCTGCCACAGCCGTCTGGCGGCGGGCTCGTCGGCCACCACCCGGTTCGGGTCGATCCGGTCGGCGACCACGGGCAGCATCAGGGTCTGCATGCGGTCCGCGCGAAGGCCCTTCATGCTCTGTGCGAAGGTCGCCAGGCTCGGCAGCGAGCCCAGGTCGGAGTCGGTGGTCAGCGCCTTGGTGGCGGCGTCCACCACCCCGTAGAGCTTGGTCGGGCTGGACAGGGTGCCCTGCCGCTGGAGTTGGGAGAGCACCGCGAGCAGGAACTTCTGCTGCAGCCCGATCCGGCCCAGGTCGCTGCCGTCGCCTATGCCGTGGCGGGTGCGCACGAACGCGAGCGCCTGGGTGCCGTCCAGGGTGTGGGTGCCGGCCGCCAGGTGCAGCCCGCTGTACTTGTCGTCGATCGGCTTGTCGACGGTGACGTCCACCCCACCCATCGCGTCGACGAGTTCCTTGAACCCGGCGAAGTCGATCTCCACGTAGTGGTTCATCCGCAGCCCGGTCATCGACTCGACGGTCTTCACCACGCAGGCGGGGCCGCCGCCGGTGTAGATCGAGTTGAACATCACCCGGGGCGCGGCCGGCAGTTGCCTGCCGGTGCCGGAGGTGCAGGCCGGGCGGGCGACCATGGTGTCGCGCGGGATGCTCACCACGGTGGCCTCGGCCCGGCCCTGGGGTATGTGCACCACCATCGCGGTGTCCGAGCGCGCGGTGCCGCCGACGTCGCCGCCGGCCAGGTCGCCGTTGTCGCCGGAGCGGGAGTCCGAGCCGAGCACCAGGATGTCCTGCGCCCCGGCCGGCAGCGGCGCCGGCCGGTCCTCGCCCAGCGCCTGGTGCAGGTCGACGGTGTCGAGGTTGCCCTCCAGGTGCCGGTACGTCCACAGCGCGGCGCCGCCGCCGGCCAGCCCGAGCGCCGCCACCACGGCCACACCGGTCAGCAGGATCTTCCTGCCCCGGCGGCGGCGCGGCCGGACGTCGGCCGCCATGTCGTCACTGAGCGCCATGCTGTGCGAGTCCTCCCTGGATCCGGCACTGGTGCGTGCCCGGACCGACACATGCTCTCATGCGGAATTTCCCCTTCCTTCACCTGTTCGATCACGGACCTATACCAGTTCTTTGCGTTTCCATTCCCTAACGCTCCGTCACCGACCGGCTCCGTTCGGATCCCGCCGGCAGCCCGTGCCCGCTGCCGGGGCGAAGGTCCACCGCGCCCGGCTCGAGCCGCTCCCCGTACGGCAGACTGACCGTCATGCCCGCCGATCCCGAGGCCGTCGCCGCAAGCTCGCTCGCCGCCGAACTCGCCGCCACCGCCGCCGCTTCGGGCCTGCGCCTGCCCGAACCGTCCTCGGCGGCGGCGGACCGGATCGTCACCTTCGGCGACGACCCCGCCGACACCTTCGGCGACGCCCCCGCCGAACACGACACCGACCGCTCCCGGGCCGTGGTGATCGGCCGTCACCGCACCGGCAGTTACCACGTCCGGCTCTCCCGGCACGGCGCGATGCTCGCCCACGGCACCACCCCCGATCTGGCCGCGATCACCGCCGCGGTGGCCGCCTGGACCTCGGGCGCCGACCTCGACCGGACCGGCCGGGCCGCCCCGTTCCTGCGCATCCCCGACTGGGCCCGGGCCCACGAGCGCGAACGGCTCGACCCGGTCGAACTGGCCTGGCGCCAGGACCTCACCCGCTGCGAGGTGGTCGGCAGCGGCTGGGACCGCTTCCCGGCCGCCCGCGCCCTGCTGGAGGCCGCCTTCGCCGAGCCGACGCTGCGTCAACTGAGACCCGTGCACAGCCACTTCTCGCTCTGGTTCTCCAACACCGCCGACCACCCCTACCGGCACGTCGGCCTCACCGCCGAGCCGCTGCCCGACGGCCGCTACCGGCTCCACTCGCGCTCCACCGAGGACGAGGCCGAGGAGGTCGCCGACGCCGCCACGGCGGTGGCCCGCCTCCTCGCCGCCCTCCCCCCGGACCTCGGCCCGACTCGCTGAAACGCCGACTCTCCGGCCACCGCACCACGAGGGTCCGGCGCCGCCGCGCCGGGCGATCCCCGCGGTGGTGCCGCGGCGGCAGCCGGTCCGGCGGTACGTTGGGCGACGAGCCTGCACGGCCCTCCGTGCAGCAGGCCGGAGCCCCGGAGCACGGAAGGTGTCGAGCGCGCGTGGACGAGGTCGGCGTGGACGAGGTCGGCGTGACGAAGGTCAGCGGCACGGTCAGCACCGAGGAGGTCCTGGCGGCCATCGCCGACGGCGGGTTGGCCGACTGGCGCAAGCTCGCCCAGCCCCTTGCCGCCCGGTACCGGGTGCCCGGCGCGGTGGCCGGGGCGGCGTTCGTCGCCGCCGTCGCGGCGGCGGCCGAGGCCGCCGGACTCCAGCCCGAGCTGCGGCTCGGCGCCGGCTACGCGGAGGTGGCGCTGTCCACCGTGGACGCGGCCACCGGCGTCCGGGCCGTCACCGCCGCCGACCTGGCGCTGGCCCGCGAGGTCAGCCGGATCGCCGCCGACCACCGACTCACCGCCGTACCGGGCGAGTTGGCGCAGGTGGAGTTCGCCCTGGACACCGCCGACCAGACGACCGTCGGCCCGTTCTGGGCCGCCCTGCTCACCGGCGACGCCGCACACCACCACCCCGCGGACGACGCCGTGCTCGACCCCGGCAATCGCGTCCCCCCGGTCTGGTTCCAGGCCACCGAACCGCACCACCCACCGCGCCAGCGCTGGCACATCGACCTGTGGCTGGCCCCCGAAGTCGCCGACGCCCGCATCGCCGCGGCGATCGCCGCCGGCGGAACCGTGGTGGACGCCTCCCACGCGCCCTCCTTCACCGTCCTGGCCGACCCCGACGGCAACCGGGCCTGCGTCTGCACGGCACTGCGCCCCGGCTGAGGCGGCCGCTCCCCCGCCGTCCCCTCACTCACGCGACGGCGCGACGGTCCGGCTCCACGGTGTCCCCGGACGCCTCCCGATGCGCGGGGTTCTCCGGTCACTTCCATCTGACGACGCACCGGGCCCGGACGCGTTCGCCGTGGTGCCCGAGCACGTCCCGGTCCACACCTGGAACCTGTCCGGCTGCGCCACCGGCCACGCCCCGTCCGGGCGGCACCGCCACACCTTCGGCGGGGTCTCGGACGCGGCGTTCCGGCTGATCCCGCTACTGGAGGCAAAGCACTGGCCACGCCGACTGACGGCCCGTCAGGATGCGTCTCGCGCAGGTCAGACGACCGTACCCGCGTCAGTTCTCCTCGCGGCGCGGCCCGGCGCGGTGGCGGCCGCGGCGGGGGCTGGGCCGGGCAGTGGCCACGGCGGCGGCCAGCACCAAGGGCGTGAGCAGCAGAACCATGGTGAGGTGCATCGCGTTCCTCCTGATCGGGCAGATCGTCCGGTTCCCACCGATGCCGTTCCCGGGCGCACGGCGTCCATGTCGCGCGTCTCGCCGGATCACCCTCCAGGACCGCGAATCCCCCGCTCGGCGGGCCGCCGAACGAAGCTGACACTGCGCCCCCTGACCGGCGGGCGGGGCGGTAAAACCGTTCGTGTCACCCGGTCCTGACGTGCTTTCATGCGGGTCATGGGACACACCTTCGACGAACTGCTGGACGAGGCCGCGGCGGTCTCGGTGGACGGCTGGGACTTCTCCTGGCTCGACGGCCGGGCCACCGAGCAGCGCCCGTCCTGGGGGTACCAGCGGTTGCTGCGTCAGCGCCTCGCCGGCGCCACGGCCGCGCTGGACGTGCAGACCGGCGGGGGCGAGGTGCTGGCGGGCGCTCGCCCGGAGCGCTTCCCGCAGGTGATGGTCGCCACCGAGGGCTGGCCGCCGAACATCGCGAAGGCCACCGCACTGCTCCACCCGCTCGGCGCGGTCGTGGTCGCCAACGCGGAGGACGCGCCGCTCCCCTTCGCGGACGGCGCCTTCGACCTGGTCACCAGCCGTCATCCCGCGATCGTCGACTGGCCGGAGCTCGCCCGCGTCCTCGCCCCGGGCGGCACCTACTTCGCCCAGCACGTCGGCGACCGCACCAACGTCGAGACCAGTGAGTTCTTCCTCGGCCCGTTCGACGTCCCCGACGTCCGCGACCACGAGGTGGAGGCGGCCGCCGCCCGCGCCGCGGGGCTGGAGGTGGTGCAGTGCCGCAACGAGCGGCTGCGCCTGGAGTTCTTCGACGTCGGCGCGATGGTCTACTTCCTGCGCAAGGTGATCTGGTCGGTACCGGGCTTCACCGTCGACGCCTACCGCGACCGCCTGCGCGACCTGCACGAACTCATCGAGCGCGACGGCGCCTTCGTCTCCACCATGTCCCGCACCCTGTTCGAGGTCCGCAAGCCGAGCGTCTGAGCCGACGTCCGGTAGCCGTGCGGTCGCCGTGCGGTCGCCGTCCGGGCTCGGGTCGGACGACGGACGACGGACGGCGGGCGCGCGGCGAGCGTCAGAGCGTGGTGACCGCGAACACCCAGAGGTGGCGGGCCGGTTGGACCACCGCGTAGTGCGCGATCACCGTCTCCGTGGTGACCACCCGCACCGTGTCGTCCAGGTCGTACCGGTCCGCCTGCGGCCACGCCGCCGGGTTGTCCTGGGCCCGCAGCAGGGCGGCCCGCAGTTCCTCGCGCGCCGCGACCGGCAGTTCGGCGATCACCTCGGCCACCTGTTTGGCGATCCGCACCTCGTACCGGACGCTCACCGGCCGAAGACCTCGTCCAGGCCCAGCCCGCCGTCCATCGGCCGCCCCTCGGCCACCCACTGCTGGTACACGGGCGCAGCCAGCCGCCCGGCCCGCTCCGCCGCGCTGCTCCGCCGGTCCGCCTCGGCCAGCGCGGCCAGGTACTCGGCCGTGCTCATGCCCGCCTTCGCGGCGGTGGCCTCGACCCAGGCCGCAAGGCCGGCCTCCATCACCACCGGCTCCAGCTGACGCACAGTCATGGCACGGAGTCTATCCACCCACCCCCCACCCGAAACCGCCCCGCCCGCTCCCGCATCGGCAACCCCCTTCCCACCGGAGCCCGTCGAGCCGGGTCCGGCGATTTGCGGAGGCCCAGTAGGGGTGAACCCGATGGCGTCCCGGAGGCGGCAACGCCGCCCGCTCCGGCGAAGCCCCTACACCCCTGAGGCGACGTCAACTCCCGTTCTCCCGACCTACCGTCGTGGGCATGACCGGTATGCGTCGCACTGCCGCCGCCGCAGCCCTGCTGCTGGCCCTGCCCCTGTCCGTCGTCGCCACCACTCCGGCGCTGGCCGCGCCTTCGCCCGGCGCCGTCGCCACCGCGCCGAGCACGGCCACCGCATCGAGCACGGCCACCGCGCCGGAGGTCGACCACGCCGACCTGCCGCGCCCGACCGGCCGCTACGCCGTCGGCCGGGAGATCCTCCACCTCGTCGACCAGGACCGGCCCGACCCGTGGGTCCCGTCGGCGGGCCCGCGCCAGCTGATGGTGTCGATGTACTACCCCGCGAAGGCCGGGACGGGCGGGCCGGCCCCGTACATGACCCCCGAGGCCGCCCGCCTCATGCTGGACGGAAAGCTGCCGGGCAACACCATCCCCACCGAGGCGGTCACCGCGACCCGGACCTGGTCGGAGTCCGGCGCGCGCCCGGAGCACGGCCGGTTCCCGCTCGTGCTGCTCTCCCCCGGCTTCACCATGCCGCGCACCGAACTGACCAGCCTCGCCGAGGACCTGGCCAGCCGGGGGTACGTCGTCGCGCTCGTCGACCACACCTACGAGAACACCGGGACCACCTTCCCCGACGGGACGACGCTCCCCTGCGTCATCTGCGGCCGGTTCCCCGAGGGCGGTCCCGCGGCCGTGTCCGCGAGCCGCGCGAAGGACATGTCCTTCGTCCTCGACCGGCTGACCGCCCACCCCCACCCCGCCTGGCGCTATTCCCGGATGATCGACGACGACCGGATCGGCATGGCCGGGCACTCGCTCGGCGGCGCGGCGGCCGTCCCGGCCATGCTCACCGACGACCGGATCCTGGCCGGTGTGGACCTGGACGGCACCATGGACTACGAGGTGCCCGCCTCCGGGCTCGACGGCAAGCCGTTCATGATGATCGGCCACCCGCTGGGCGGCGACGAGGACCCCACCTGGACGGACAGCTGGGCCCACCTCGACGGCTGGAAGCGCTGGTTGACGGTCGCCGGCTCCAACCACGGGACCTTCACCGACATCCCGGTGTTCGCGGAGAAGTTCGACCTCCCCGTCCCTCCCGGCAGCACGCTCACCGCCCAGCGCTCGGTGCAGCTCACCCGCACGTACGTCGCGGCCTTCTTCGACCTGCACCTGAAGGGCATTCCGCAACCGATCCTCGACGGCCCGACCGCGAGCAACCCGGAGATCAGCTTCCACCCCTGACGACCCGTGCGGACTGGACTCTAGGCGTAGTCCGCGACGGGCTGGGCGAGTCCCGGGCCACCGGCGTGCGGTGACGGGACGTAGCCCTCGGGCGGCCGGGGCAGGGCCTGCAGGCAGGCCGCCGAGCAGGCGTTGACCAGGAGCGGCAGGACGTCGGTGGCGACGCGCAGCGAGATCCACGCCTGGTTCCTGCGCCATGGCGCCCACGATACGAGGACGCGAGCGGGCCGGATCACTCCGGGTCCCCTCGGCCGCGGCCCACGCCCCTTATCCCCGGGCGAGTTCAGCAGGCGCAGGAGATGCCCGAGCGCGGCGCGGTCAGGTCGTCGATCGGACGCTGCTGGGTGCCGGCGGCCGAGTCGTACGCGAAGCCCTCGCGGACCCAGTACTCGAAGCCGCCGAGCATCTCCTTGACCTGGTAGCCGAGCCGGGCGAAGACCAGCGCCGCACGGGTGGCACCGTTGCAGCCGGGGCCCCAGCAGTAGGTGACCACCGTCTGGCTCGGCTCGATCAACTCCGGTGCCAGCTCGGCGATCCGCGCAGTCGGGATGTGCAGCGCTCCGGGGATGCGACCCTGCTCCCAGGCGACCTCACTGCGGGTGTCGACCACCACGATGCCGGGCACGCCGGACGCGAGGTCGGTGTGCACGTCCGAGACGTCAGCCTCGAAGGCGAGCCGGGCGGCGTAGTGCGCAGCGGCCTCGGCCGGGGCGGCGGCGGGCACGCTCAGGACGGCGCTGGTGATCTCGGTGGAAGCGGCAACAGACATGCGGAGGCCTCGCGTTCGTACTGGGCGGAACGGAATCCGGCGAACGGCCCCGGGTTCCCCCGGCCGCCGCCGATGACCTCATCCTCTGATCACCGACCCCACCCCGGCGAGTGGCGTAACCGCCTGAGACCGCCAA
The DNA here is from genome assembly GCF_040678815.1 of Kitasatospora sp. NPDC049285. NCBI lineage: Bacteria > Bacillati > Actinomycetota > Actinomycetes > Kitasatosporales > Streptomycetaceae > Kitasatospora > Kitasatospora sp. NPDC049285. The sequence continues at coordinate 166,237 of NZ_JBFAQR010000004.1, forward strand.
GATCCCGCCAAGCACGACCCCGTCCCCGCCCGCTCGGCCGTGCGGCTGATCGTTCAGCGGGCGAATTTCTCGATGGCCTCCGGCGTGACGGGGGTGAAGAAGTTGACGAGGTTGCCGTCGGGGTCGCGGAGCAGGAGCGAGCGGTTGCCCCAGGGCATGGTGGTGGGCTCGGTGACGAAGTCGGCGACGAGACCGGTCAGGTTCCGGTGGACGTCGTCCACGTCGGCGACGAGGAACTCGATGATCACGGAGTGGTTGTCGGCCGGGCGGGCGGAGCCGGGTGCGAACAGGGCCACGGTGCGGGTGCTGCCGATCGCGAGGGTCGCGCCGGCGGTCCGCAGTTCGGCGAAGTCCTCGGTGGACCAGTCCGCCCGCACTCCGGTGGCTCGCTCGTAGAAGTCGACGAGGCGCGCGATGTCGCCGGTGATGATCCGCGTCGAAACGAAGTCCATGGTGCTCTCCTCGGGTTGGTGGAGTCGTTGCACCTCGGACGTTAGAGCAGATAGTGGACAGAATCGGTCCGGTATCGACGCTAGGCTCGTGGACATGGCTCGACCCACCAGCCGCGTGCTCACCCTCCTGGAACTCCTGCAGTCCGGCGGCACCAGGACGGCGGCCGAACTCGCCGACCGGCTCGGCGTCGACGGGCGCACCGTGCGGCGGTACGTGGACCACCTGGTCGACCTCGACATCCCCGTCGAGGCGGTCCGTGGCCGCTACGGCGGGTACCGGCTCGCCCCGGGGTACCGGATGCCTCCGCTGATGCTCAACGACGACGAGGCGCTCGCCGTGCTGCTCGGCCTGGTCGCCGGCCGCAGGACGGGGTTGCTGACAGCTCCCGAGACGGCACCCGGGACCGCGGGCGAGACGGCAGCGGCCAAGATCCGCCGGGCGCTGCCCGAGCGCCTGGCCCGTCGGCTCGACGCCGTCATGGAATCGCTCGCCTTCACGGCTCCGCCGGGTGAGTCGGCCACCCCGGAGACCGGGGTCCTGCTCGCCGTCGCCGATGCGGTGCGACATCGCCGCCCGGTCTCGATCAGGTACACCGGCCGGGACGGCCGGCGAAGCGAACGCACGCTGCACCCGTACGGGATCGTCACCCATGCCGGCCGGTGGTACGTCACGGGCACCGATCCCGGGATCGGCCAGGACCGGACGTTCCGGCTCGACCGCATCGCGGACGCGCGGACGCTGCCGGGCTCGTTCGAGCCGCCCGCCGGACTCGACCCGGCTCAGCGCGTCCTGTCGGGGCTCGCCGAGGCCGCGTACCGGCACGAGGTGACCCTGCGGATCCACGGGACGGTCGATCAGGTCCGCACCCGGCTCCCCGCCAGTGTCGCGAGCGTGGCGGAGCCCGCGCCCGAGGAGGGAGCGGATCCGCACGCCGAGCGGTGGCTCCACGTCGAACTGCGCGCGGAGCGGCTCGACTGGCTGCCTCCCGTCCTCGCCTCGCTCGACCGGCCGTTCGTCATCGAGCGGCCGGACGAGCTCCGCGACCTCGTCATCGCGCTCGCCGACCGGCTCACCGCCTCCGCCCGCCGAGCCTGACGCCGCCGTCTCCCGCGGCCCCGAGCGCGGCACCGGACCCGACGCGGTGTCACTTCGCCGCTTCGCCGCGCACCTTCGCGAGGAACGCCGCCACGTTGCCCACCATGCGGTCGATCCGCTGCTCGGTGGTGAGGGACTCGTGGATCTTGGTGCCGGTCTCGCGGAGGCCGCGGACGTAGAGCGGGCAGGCGAGGTCGGCGCACATGTAGGCGCCGACGGAGTTGCCCTGGCGGCCGGCGGGCCCGGCCAGCGGGGCGACCAGGAGCGAGACGCCGCCGGTGTGGGTGGTGACGCAGAGGGAGCAGATGCTGCGGCGGGGCTGCCAGGAGGACGGGCTGGAGGTGCGCAGGACGATGGCCTGCGGGCGGCCGTCGAGCTCGGCGACCAGGTAGGCGCGGTCGGGGGCCTGGGGGTCGCGCCAGCCGAGGAAGTCGAGGTCGTCCCACGGCTGTTCGGCCAGCTCCCGGGGCAGGTTCAGGCGCTTCGCCTCGCCCTTGGAACAGTTCAGGAAGGCGGCGCGGATCTCGGTGTCGTTCAGTTCTCTCACGAAAGGCCACGCTAATTTGCCTAAGCCCTTTAGGCAAACGCATAATCGACGCAGGACGACGATCGAGGAACAGGAGGCGGCCGTGGCACGTGCCGGCCTGACACCCGAACTGCTGACCCGCGCAGGGGCGGAACTCGCCGACGAGGTGGGCTTCGAGCAGGTCACCGTCTCGGAGCTGGCCCGCCGCTTCGACGTGAAGGTCGCCAGCCTGTACTCGCACGTGCGGAACTCGCAGGACCTGAAGACCCGGATCGCCCTGCTCGCCCTCGCCGAACTCGCCGACCGCGCCGCCGAAGCGGTGGCCGGCCGCGCCGGACGCGACGCCCTCGCCGCCTTCGCCGAGGCCTACCGCGGCTACGCCCGCGAACACCCCGGCCGCTACGACGCCGCCCGGCTGCGCCTGGACCCGGAGACCGCGGCGGCGAGCGCCGGCGTCCGGCACGCCCAGCTGACCAGGGCGATCCTGCGCGGCTACCACCTCACCGAGCCGGCCGAGACGCACGCGGTACGCCTGCTCGGCAGCGTCTTCCACGGCTACATCAGCCTGGAGTCCGGCGGCGGCTTCGCCCACACCCCGGTCGACCCTCAGCAGTCCTGGGACTGGATCGTCGACTCCCTGGACGCCCTGCTCACCGCCCGCGCGAGCCACTGACCCGCCGTCAGCACCCGCGCCACCAGCACGACACCCGTCAGCACAGTTCCTCGACCGGCGGTTCCAGCGGACGGTCCCCCGGCGCGGGAGCGAGCCCGCGCAGCACGTGTTCCAGCACGTCGTCCAGCACCTGGTCCAGCGCCGGCCCGGCGATCTGCCCGCCGGCCGCCCGGGCGGCGACGCCGTGGACGGCGGTGAACAGGACGCCGAAGACGCGTTCGATGCTGCCGTCCCGGACCAGCCCCTCGGCCTGGCCCTGGGCGATCACCCGGTGCACCTCGGTCTCCAGGGGCAGCCAGGCCTGGTGGAGTTCGTCGGCGACCGCCGGGTCGTGCTTGCGGCTGAAGGTGAGTTCCAGCAGCGCGGGCCGCTCGGCGGCGAAGTCGACGTACGCGCGGGCGAAGGCGCGCACCCGGGCGTCGAACTCCTCGCCGGCCTCGGCGAGTCCGGCGTGCGAGGCGGCGGTGATCCGTTCGATGCCGGTCAGCGCGAGGGCGTCCAGCAGGGCCTGCTTGTCGCGGAAGTGCCGGCTGGGCGCGGCGTGGCTGACGTCGAGCGCGCGGGCGAGCTCGCGCAGCGAGAGTGCGTCGGCGCCGCGCTCCTGGAGTGCCCGCTCGGCCTGGTCCAGGAGGGCGGCGCGGAGGTCTCCGTGGTGGTAGCGGCCCGTTCGCATGAGCTCATGATAGGCGAGTGTTGCCGTTGACCACATTGTTGACACCGACTACATTCGGGTGTTGTCACCGCCAACATCTCCGACGAGCCCGAGGTAACCCCGATGGACTTCACCCGCAGCACCGTCCTGATCACCGGTGCCTCCACCGGCATCGGCGCCGCCTTCGCCCGCGAACTCGCCGCCCGCGGCGCCGACCTGGTGCTGGTCGCCCGCACCGAGGAGCGGCTGACGGCGCTCGCCGCGGAGCTGTCCGCGGCGCACGGCGTCGCGGCCCGCCCGCTCGCACTCGACCTGGCCCGCCCGGGCGCGGCTGCCGAACTCCAGCAGCGTCTGGCCGAACTGGACATCGTCCCGGACGTGTTGGTGAACAACGCGGGCTTCGGCATGCACGGCCCGCTGGCCGCGGCCGACCCGTCCCGGATCGCCGCCCAGGTGCAGCTGAACTGCCTGACCCTCACCGAGCTCACCACCCGTCTGCTGCCCGGCATGGTGGCCCGCGGCCGCGGCGCGGTGCTGAACGTGGCGAGCACCGCCTCCTTCCAGCCGATCCCGGGCATGGCGGTGTACGGGGCGACCAAGGCCTACGTGCTCTCGTTCACCGAGGCACTGGCCTACGAGCTGAAGGGCACTGGGGTGCGGGCGCTGGCGATCTGCCCGGGCGCGACGGACACCCCGTTCTTCGAGGTGATGGGCAACGAGGTGACCGGCCCGGGCGGCAAGCGGCGCCCGGAGCAGGTGGTCGCGACGGCGCTGGCCGCCCTGGCGAAGGGCCGGTCGAGCGCGGTGGACGGCCTGCTCAACCGCCTCACCGCGGCCGGCCCGCGCCTGCTGCCCCGCCGGGTGATCCCGGCCGTCGCCGCCCGCTTCACCCGCACCAGCGCTCTCGTCTGACGCCCCGTCGACCGCCGGACGCACGACGGCGGGCCCCCGGGGACACATAGATCCCCGAGGGCCCGCCGTCACCGACCGACCGTCACTGACTCACCGTCACCGACTGGCCGTCAGCAGCGCCGTCAGGCGGTGTCGCGCACCGGCAGCTTCCAGTTCGGCCGCGGGAAGTGGCAGGTGTAGCCGTCCGGGTAGCGCTCCAGGTAGTCCTGGTGCTCCGGCTCGGCCTCCCAGAAGTCGCCGAGCGGGGTCACCTCGGTGACCGCGTCGCCCGGCCACAGGCCGCTCGCGTTGACGTCGGCGATGGTGTCGATCGCGGTGGCCTTCTGCGCGTCGTCGGCGAAGAAGATCGCCGAGCGGTAGCTGCTGCCGATGTCGTTGCCCTGGCGGTTGAGCGTGCTCGGGTCGTGGATCTGGAAGAAGTACTCCAGCAGCGTGCGGTAGCTGATCCGCTCCGGGTCGTAGACGATCTCCAGCGCCTCGGCGTGGCCGGGGTGGTGGCGGTAGGTCGCGTTCGGCACCTCGCCACCGGTGTAGCCGGTGCGGGTCGACTCGACGCCGGGGAGCTTGCGGATCAGGTCCTGCATCCCCCAGAAGCAGCCGCCGGCCAGGACAGCCCGGTCCGTGGTCATCTCGTTCTCACTCCTCGCGTTGGACTCGACTCGGTCCGCCCGGCTGCCACCCCGGGAGGACCATCTGCTCCAACCTCCGCAAGCCCCCCGGTGTTCCCGGGCGACACCGTCCCACCTCCGGGTCAGCCCGCCAGCCCGTCCAGCACCTGCGCCCCGGGGAGCGCGGCGACGGCGCTGCCGGGCAGGATCAGCTTCCCGCGGCGCCGTCCGCTGCCGACCAGCACCCACCCGGCGGCGGCCACCGACGCGTCGACCAGCAGCGGCCAGTGCGCGGGCAGGCCGACCGGGGTGATCCCGCCGTACTCCATGCCGCTCTCGCCGACCGCGGTGTCGATCGGCGCGAACGACGCCTTCCGCGCGCCGAGGTGGCCGCGCACCGCCTTGTTGACGTCCAGGCGGGTGGTGGCCAGCACCAGGCCGGCGGCCAACGTGGTCTCCCCGCCGCGCTTGGCCGCGACCACCACGCAGTTCGCCGACGCCTCGGCCGGCACCCCGTACGCGGCGCAGAACACCGCGGTGTCGGCCAGTTCCGGGTCGGTGTCCACGTAGAGCACCGACCGCGCGGTCTCCGCGTCCCAGTTCTTCAGCGCCTCGGCCACCGGCGCGGCCAGCTCCGCCACGGCGTCCACCGCCCGGCGCACGTCGGGGAAGTTCCCGAACGGCGCCCTCACCTGCTCGTCCATGCGCCGACTCTAGCGAACGGGCCGTGGCCCGCCGTGCCACCTGCGCGGCATCGCGGCCCAGCCCGCGCACCGCCTGCGGCTGCGGCGTTCGGGTGAGCGCCGCCGGTGTCGCGCCGGTGCGGCCCCCGGGCGCGCCTATGGTCGTGGATGCGCCCCGCCCGGGGCCCCGGCCCCGGCCCAGCGGCGGTGGGGGCCGACGGTGACGAGCGGCTGGAGCGCCATGGCGACCGGGAACCCTCCGCATCAGCAGGCCCCCGCGGCGCGCGCCGGACGGGTGCTGGGCCGCTGGCAGCTGTGGCTGGTGCCGGGTGTGCTGTCCGCACTGGTCGCACTGTTCCTCTCGCTCCTCTACATGGGCGGCATCCTGACGCCCTCGGACGACCTGCACCGGATGCCGATCGCCCTGGTCGACTCCGACGCGGGCCCGCCGCTGCCCGGCCAGTCCGCCCCGATCGGCGCCCAGCTGGCCACCACGGTGGTGGCCGGCACCCCGCCGGGCCAGGTCCAGTGGCGGCAGCTCACCGCGGCCCAGGCCCAGGACCAGCTCGCCTCCGGCAAGGTCTACGGCGCGCTGGTCGTCCCGCCCGACTTCACCCGCTCCGTCGCCGCCCTGACGACCGGTCAGGCCACCGCCCGCCCGGTGCTGGAGGTGCTCACCAACCCGGGCGTGGGCTCGCTCGGCTCCTCGCTGGCGAGCCAGATCACCCAGCAGGCGGCGCACGCCTCGTCCGCGGCGATCGGCAAGCAGCTGGCGGCGGCCGCCACCGACGCGACCTCGACCACCCGGGTGCTGCTCGCCGACCCGGTGGACGTGCGGGTCCGGCCCGGCCATCCGATCGGCCGGCACACCGGGCTCGGGCTGTCCGCCTTCTACTACACGCTGCTGCTGGTGCTGGCCGGGTTCCTCAGCGCCAACCTGGTGCACAACGGCGTGGACACCTCGCTCGGCTACGCGGACAGTGAGATCGGCCCCTGGCACACCCGCCGTCCGACCGTGCCGATCGACCGCACCCAGACCCTGGTGGTGAAGATGGGCATGACCGCGGGGCTCTCGGTGGTCACCACCACGATGATCATGCTGGCCACGGTCGGCGTCCTCGGCATGGACGCCCCGCACCTGCCGCTGCTGTGGCTCTTCTCGTGCTGCGCCTGCCTCGCGGTCGGCCTCGGCGTGCAGGCGATCAACGCCGCGTTCGGCAGCATCGGCCAGCTGGTCTCGATGTTCGTCTTCATCGCACTGGCCCTGCCGTCCTCCGGCGCGACCATCCCGCTGGAGGCCACCCCGTCCTTCTACCGCTTCCTCGGCACCTTCGAACCGATGCGCCAACTGGTCGGCGGCGTCCGCGCGATCCTGTACTTCGACGCCCGCGCCGACGCCGGTCTGACCCGCGCCTGGGTGATGATCGCCGTCGGCCTCGCGGGGGCGCTGCTGTTCGGCTTCGCGATGGCTCGGTACTACGACCGCAAGGGCCTGCACCGCATGGTCCCCACCCCGTCCTGACGGGCCGTCACCTCCGCCGGACCCGGACTCACTCGTCCAGCGCGGCCCGCCAGATCCACGACTCCCGCCGCGGCCGTCCGCGCAGCTCGCCGCGCCCGGTGCACCAGAGCAGGACGGGCAGCGGCTCGCCCGCCGGGGCGTCGGGGAACAGCCGGGCCAGGACCGCGGCGCACAGCGCGGCGGGCGGCGTCCAGTCGACGCCGAGGCCGAGGGTGATGTCGTGGGTGTGCAGCAGGACTTCGGCGACGCCCATGGCGGCGAACCCGCCGGGGTCGCACGGCCCCCAGTGCCAGGCCCGCAGCCCGGGGTCGGCGCCGGCCAGCACGGCGCCCAGCATCCGTCCGCAGGCCATCGCGACCCGCAGCACCTCGTCCGGGGTGGCGCTCGCCCGGACGGTCAGGTCGAACGGCAGGTAGCCCTCGGTGGGACGGCCCGCGACCTGCCCGGCGTACCCCAGCAGGTCGTGGCCGATGTGCACCAGGGTCTCCCGGCAGGTCCACTCCAGCGGACCCGCCGGGACGCCCCAGTCGGCGGCGGTGTGCGGGGCGAGGACGGCCTGTGTCTCCGCCAGGGCGGCAGCCAGTTGCTGATGGTCCATCAGGCCATCCTCGCACCCGCCGCCACCGCCTACAGGTAGGGCCGGGTGAGCAGCTCGATCGCGTGGCCGGACGGGTCCTTGAAGTACACGCCGCGGCCGCCGTGCTCGGTGTTGGTCTCGCCCGGGCGGCGCATGTGCGGATCGGCCCAGTGCTCGATCCCGCGGTCGCGGATCAGGCCGTAGGCGCGGTCGAACAGCTCGTCGTCGACCAGGAAGGCGTAGTGCTGCATCTGGATCTCCACCGGCGGCTCGGCGAACTGCAGCAGCACCCCGTCGGCGAGCGTGAGGTTGGTGAACGGCCCCCAGGAGGGGGCCTGTTCGGCCTCCAGCAGGTCGCGGAAGAACCGCGCGGAGACCTCGCGGTCGGTGGAGGCGATGATGGTGTGGTTGAACGTGGCGGGCATGGACCCCTTCTTCGGCTCGGCGTACTGACGGACTCTCGTACTGCCCGAGCAGTCGGAGGTCCGCGCGCCGCGCGCGCCGGGCTCAGCCGCCCACCGGGTCACCCGTCCGTGCGTGGCTCGTCGCCGTTCCGGTGTTCACACCCGTCACCGTACGTCCTGGCCCGCCCGCGCCACAACGCCTTTCGGGAGCGGCCGCCGACGCCGCGTCAGTGCAGGCCGAGGACGCAGAACTCGTGGCCCTCCGGGTCGAGCAGGCAGGTCCACGGGACGACGCCCTGGCCGACGTCGAGGTCGGTGGCGCCGAGCGCGCGCAGCCTGGCCACCTCCGCCGCCTGGTCGTCACCGGGGTAGGGCAGCAGGTCGACGTGGACGCGGTCCGGCACGGTCCGCTCGTCCGGCGTGCGGAGGAACTCGAGGTACGGGCCGCCGCCCTTCGCGGACCGCAGGGTGGCGTGGTCGTCGGCCACCTCGTGCACGGTCCAGTCGATCGCCTCGCCCCAGAACCGGGCCATCACCCGCGGGTCCGCGCAGTCGATGACCACCGCGGCGATCGGCCCGGTGTCCCGGTACACCTCCCGCGGCTCCAGCACGCAGAACTCGTTGCCCTCCGGATCGGCGAGCACCGTCCACGGCACCTCGCCCTGCCCGACGTCCACGGGCACCGCCCCGAGTCCGCGCAGCCGCGCGACCAGCTCCGCCTGGTGGGCGGCCGAGGTGGTGGCGAGGTCGAGGTGCACCCGGTTCTTCGTCCGGGTCTTGGCCTCCGGGACGGGCACCACGTCGATCCCGACCATGACCGGGTGCGGCCACTCGGGACCACCGACGGGCCCCACGTACGTGGTCACCCCGGGGCTGTACGCGGTCCAGCCGAGCGCCTCCGCCCAGAACCCGCCGACCGCCACCGGGTCGACGGCCTTGATGATCACATGAACGGGTCGCAGCGCCATGGCAGGCATCCTACGCACCCACCGCGGGAGGAGTGCTGATGCCCCGTCACCCTGACGGACTTGAGAGGATCGTGGAACGGGAGTCCAGGACGAGGGGGTCCGGTGGAGATCATCGAGCGCGTGATCGGCGCGCCCGGCGAGGGTGTGCTGGTGGAGCCGGTCGGCGGCAGCGCCGTGGGCGTGCTGGTGCTGGCCGGACATCGTGGCCGTCCTCGCCGGACCCGTCGTCCTGCCGAGCTGACGCCCGAGAGGTCCTCGGCCCGGCTCAGACCGTGAAGAGCGGCTCGTACGGGGTGCCCTCCGGGGTGAAGACCAGCACGAACTCCTCCCCGAGCCGGGTGGCCACCTCCCGCAGGCGGGCCAGCACGTCCTGGTGGTCCGGGAGGTGGAGCTGGAGGGCTGCGGCGGCGCGGTCCCGCTGGGCCGCGAGGTCGGGCATGTCCTCGAGGTACTCGGCCTCCAGCTCGCGGCTCTCCTCGGCCGTGAACCCCTGGCAGTCCCGCCACCACGGCACGACCAGCAGCAGCCGCACCAACTCGGGCAGCCCGACGGCGATCAGGGCCGCCCCGCCCTCGGAGTCCGCGTAGAGCACGGGACGTTCCTCGCCGCCCTCCCCGCAGAAGAAGTACGTCCCACCGGCCCCGTCACCGGCGAACCCCTCGAGCGCGGCGCCCGAAGCCAGGTGCACCTCCTCGACGTGCTCCCCCCGCCCCAGGTCGAAGTCCCCCGGCCAGGCGAGAAACCGCGCGGCCTCCTCGTGCTCCCGAATGGCAGCGATCAACGATTCCATGGCCCGCAGCGTAGGGTCCGCTCCCGACAGCCGTGCGGGTTTGGCTCCCACCCGGCGCGGAAGAACGTACCCGTGCCGGAAGCAGGTGCAGGTGAACACGGAGGTGCGACGGTGCGGACCCCCGGGTCACCGCCGCGACCGAGCGGTGGGCGACTGCTGCTCGGCGTCGTCCGGGACGTCGTGGTCCCGATCGCGCTCTACTACGGCCTGCGGGCCGCCGGGGTCAGCGTCTTCGTCGCGCTGCTCGCCGGCGCTGTCGTGCCGGCGCTCGCCACGGCGGTGCAGTGGTTGCGCACCCGCAGCCTGGAGGGCATGGCGGGCTTCGTCGCCGGGACCATGCTGCTCGGCGTCGCGGCCGCACTGGTCAGCGGCAGCCCCCGGTTCCTGCTGGCCAAGGACGGTTGGCTGACCGGCGTGGCCGGGCTCTGGTTCCTGCTCTCGATCAGGGCCAGGCGCCCGCTGCTCTTCCACGGCGGCCGCCCCCTGCTGGAGGGACGGTTCCGCTCCGACGGCACCTCCTGGGACGTGTTGTGGGACCGCGAGCCGGCGTTCCGGCGGATCTGGCGGGTCTCGACCGCGATCTGGGGTGTGGCGATGCTGATCGACGCCGCCGCGCGCATCGTGATGGCCTACTCCCTACCGGTCGACGTGGTGCCCGGCCTCGGCGCACTGCTCTGGCCGGTCACGCTGGTGCTGCTGCAACTGGTGAACGGCGTCTACTACGAGGTGGCCGGCCTCTGGCGGCTGACCTCCGGCGCAACCACCCGCCCGGCCGATCGCTGAACGCCGACCCACGGTGCTCCGATCACGTCACGCGTGGGTCAATGTGCCGTGCTCTCGCGTCGTCGGCGCGGTCAGACCTCGAGGTCGAGCCAGGCGAGGTCGTTGATCTCGGTGGTGAGGCCCTCGGCACGGCGGCCGCGGGCCTTGAAGTAGTGGTCCTGGAGGGCGGTCGCGAGGATGCGGCGTTGGGCGTCCTCGGTGGCGCCGGCGTCGCGGGCGGCGTAGAGGTCGCGGGCGACGTCGCCGGGGAGGTGCTGGGTGATCAGGCGTTCGCGCGGGTCGTCGGTGGAGCCGGCGGCGGAGGTGTAGCCGAAGCGGGCCTGGACGTGCAGCATGAAGCCCTGCTGCTCGGCCTGGCGGCGCACCCGGCGCTGGACACCGGGCTGCCAGGTGGCGCGGACGCGCTGTTCGATCCGCTGGGCGGCGTCGGGCTTGGGCGTGCTGACGCCCTTGAGCCAGCGCTGCACGGTGCGCTGGGAGACGCCGAGTTCACCGGCCAGCAGCCGGGTGGAGCCCTTGGCGCGCTTCAGCAGGTACCGCATCCGGGCCGGGACGGACTGCGGGATCGGCCGGGTGCGGCCGACCCGTTCCAGGCCCTCGTCGATCTCCCCCACGGGGTGTCACTTCCTCTGCGGTACGGGGTGGTTGGACGGGAGCGGCCGGTCACTCGTCGGCGGAGACCAAGCCGCCGGTCTTGATGTGCCGCGCCGGGTTGGCCCCGTCGGCGAGCAGGTCGCGGATCTCGCCCATCGGCCGGCTGCCCTCGAACTTCACGTGCCCGGGCGAGACGCCGAGCCGCAGGGTGCCCGTCAACGTACCGTCACTGCGCCCCAACACGTGCAGGGCTGACGGTCCGTCGGCGGCGAAGACCGCGCAGTCGGAGAGCACGGCGAGCGGCGGGCTGCCGAGTTCGGCGCGCAGCTTGGCGAGTTTGCGGTGCAGGTTGACGGTGGCGGTGTCGATCACCAGGGCGCGCATCAGCGGGTCCCAGGTGGGGCGTTCGAGGGCGGCCCAGCGCTGGCCGGGACGGTAGCCGGTGCCGCGGGGCCGTTCCCGGAACTTGCCGATGGTGCCCTTGGCGGTCTGCTTGATCGCGCCGAGCACGGCGAGTTCGGCGGGGTCGCCCTGGTCGAGCCGGGCCATCGCGTCCAGGAAGGCCCGCGGGTCGCGGTCGGCGAGGTCGAGCGGCACGCCGAGCGCGTCCATGGTGTCGACGTACGCCTGCCGCAGCCGCTTGTGCCACGGGTCGAGGTAGGGCCCGGCCTCGTGGCGCAGCCAGCCCTCGGTGGGGCGGACGGGGTGGCCGAGTTCGGCGGCGTAGGCGAGTTTGGCGGTGGTGTACCAGGCGGGTCCGGTGGGGGCGCTGCCGTCGGCGGTGAACGGGCTCGGCAGCAGCGGGTCGAGGGCGAGCCCGCTGAGGTCGGCCCGCCAGCTGCCGGGGATCCGCTTGTCGAACACCGGGTTGAGCTCGTGGACGGGCTCGGACAGCGGCAGGGTGAGCCGGCCGGCGGCCGCCAGGAAGGCCATGTTGACGTCGAGTCCGACCGCGTACGGGGCGGCGAGCTCCGCTTCGGTGAGCGGCCGGTGCCAGTCCCAGGCCTCGGTGACCAGCACCTCGTCCGGCGCGCGTCCCTCGGCCAGCGGGTGCTCGTCCGGGACTTCGGGCGGCGCCGCGTCGAACACCCGCGCCCGCGAGCCCTCGACCACGCCGGACGTCCAACCGCCGTCGGTGCGCACCGGCCTGGTGGGCGGGCGCAGCGCGGTGACCAGTTCCAGTCCGGAGACCGCGGTGGAGCCGCGCGGGGTGATCACGCGCTGCGCGTACGTGCCGAGCAGCCGGGCGAGTTCGGGCGCGGCGAGGTCCTCCGGGACCTTCCACCCGCCGCCGCCGAGCGCGCCCCAGGGCAGCACGCACACCTGCACGCACTGCCGCCGCCCGCCCTCCGGCTCGCGGAACACCCGTGCCCACGGCCCGAGTCCGCGCCGGGTCAGCTGCCAGCCGGCCTTCGTCAGCGCCTTCACCTGCCGGTGCGACTCGGGCAGGCTGCCGAGCCGCGCCACGTACTCCTTCTTCTCGTCCCGCCCGGCCGGCGGCAGCCCGAGTTCCTCCGCCGCCGCCTCGGTGAGCACCACCAGCGGGTCGCCGTCCTTCCCGAACCGGTGCAGCCGCGCCGACCCGAGCCCCGCCTCCAGTGCCCACTCCAGCACGTCGAGCAGCGTCCGCCCGACCGCCCCGGCCTCGGCGAGCAGGCCGCCGTCGGCGTCGTACGCGACCAGTCCGCGACCGCTCTGCGCCACCTCCACCACGGCCAGCGGCCCGGCGGGGAACCGCGCGGCAGCGGCCTCCTGCCAGTCCTCGACGGCGGGGGTCTTCTTCGCCGGCGCCTTCCGCGCGGCGGGCTTCCGAGCCGCGGACCGCGGCGCGCTGCGCGGCACGCTGCGCTGTGCGGCGACCGCGGACTGCAGGGCACCCGGGGGCTGTGCAGTGACCGGGGACTGTGCGATGCCCGCGACGACGCCCGCCTCGCCGTGCGGCGCGGCAGCGCCGGACGCGCCCGCGGGCGCCGGCCGGCAGAACCCGCCGAGGTGCATCGGCACCCCCTGCGCCCGGTACACCGACGGCTGCCCGCACTGCACGCACGGCGCGGCGGCGGCCATCACCAGCGAGCCGTCGGGGCGCTGATCGAGCATCACCGGCTGCGCGGCCGCCGGCACGCCGTCAGCCGCCCCGACCGGCTCCGCCGACGAACCGTCAGGCCGCCCGGCCTGGGCCGACGCGGCATCAGGCTCCCCGCCCGCCCGCGGCGCAGCCGCCGCAGCCCCGCCCGCGCCCGCCCCCGCGACGGCCTCGTCCTCCGCGAGCTGTCCGGCCATTCCCTCCAGCAGGCGCGCGTACGCGGCCCGGGCCTCGCCCTGCGGTTCGCGGCGGCCCTGTTCCCACGCCGTGAAGGTGCTCGCGCTGACGCCCAGCGCCTGGGCGGTCTCGGCCTTGCTCAGCCCGTACTCGGCCCGCAGCCGCTCCCGCTCGGCGGGTGCGGGCAGCGGGACGGCTCGCCGTGGTCCGCCGCCCAGCAGCGCGCCGATCGCGTCGGGCGCCTCGGACGTCCCGGGTGCGCCAGGAACCCCGCTCACCGCACGCCTCCCTCATCCTGAACCGTCGAGCTCCCGCCCAACATAGACACCTTCGGCCGCACGTCACAAGCAGCGCCCCGCCCGGGCTTCCCGCAGGTCATCGCGGGGCCGCGCCCTGACGGCGGGTCAGCCGCGAGCGCCCGCCGACGCAGCCGCGCGGACGCGTCATCCGGCGGCCCGGCCGAGTTCCCCCAGTCCGGACGCGAGGAGGTCGAAGGCGTGCTCGGCGTCGGCCACGGCTCCCGGGTGGCGGGCGTCGGCGCTCTCGCCGTGGGCCATCCGGCGGGCGTTGTCCTGGGCCAACTCCCACTGCACCGCCACGATCTGAACGGCCGCCAGGCGTGCGGTCAGCTCGCCGGCCCCGGCGGTCTCGTGCAGGGCCGCGGCCAGGGCGGCTTCCGCGTCGGCCTTGAAGCCGTTCATCCGGGCCACCAGCGAGGGGGCGTCGAGGATCATCCGGGTGAGCCGGAGCACGTGCGGGTGGTCGTTGAGGCCGCTGATCGGGTCGCGCGCCTCCAGGCCGTGCAGGAAGTGCGCGCGCAGCGCGGGCAGCGGGGCGAGTCCGTCCGCCCGGTCGCGGACGACCCGGGCGGCTTCCGTCTGGTGGTCGGCGAGGCGGTGCAGGACCAGGTCTTCCTTGCTGGGGAAGTAGGCGAACAGGGTGCGCTTGGAGACTTCGGCGGCCTCCGCGACCTGGGCCACGGAGACCTGGTTGAAGCCGTGTTCGAGGAAGAGCGCGATCGCGGCGTCGGAGATCGCGGCGTGCGTGCGCTGCTTCTTCCGTTCCCGCAGGCCTGGTGTGCCGTCCATGGCCGCCACGGTAGCAAGTGGCTCTCCCCGGGAGATATCTGCACCTGGTATACATTTGCTCCAGGGCGAGAAATTCGACGAGGAGCTGACTGCCGATGACCGAGTCCCCCGACCCGGGCGCGTACGCCGTCGACACCGAGGTGGTGATCGTCGGTGCCGGCCCGACCGGTCTGCTGCTGGCCTGCGAACTCGCGCTGGCGGGCGTGCGGACGGTGGTGCTGGAGCGCCTGCCGAAGCGGATCGAGCAGGTGAAGGGCGGCGGGATCCAGCCCCGCTCCGCCGAGTTGTTGGAGTCGCGGGGGCTGCTGGCGCCGCTGCTGGCCCGCGCCGCGGTCCGCGAGCCGTTCGGCGGACACTTCGCGATGCTGTCCGTCCCGCTGGACTGCACCTCGTTCGACACCCGGCACCCGCACCCCGTCGGGCTGCCGCAGTGGGAGATCGAGGAGGTACTGGAGGAGCGCGCGACCGCCTCCGGGGTCCGCGTCCTGCGCGACCGCCTCGTCACCGCCGCCGCGCAGGACGACCACGGCGTCACCGTCACGACCGCGGACGGGCAGCGCCTCCGGGCCCGCTACCTGGCCGCCTGCGACGGCGCGCACAGCACCGTGCGCCGGCTGCTCGACGTGCCGTTCCCCGGACGTCCCGCCACCCAGCAGGCCGTGCTGGCGGACGTCCGGCTGGCCGCACTGTCACCGCTGGTGCCCCGCCGGGCCGGGCACATCAGCACCCTGACGCGGGCCGCCGACGGCTACTGGGCGATGCTCGTCCCGCTCGGCGACGACCGCTACCGGCTCACCTTCGGGCGCACCGACGGCTCGGCGGGGCCGGCGCGCGACAGCCCGGTGACGCCCGAGGAGATCACCGCCGCCCTGCACGCGGTGTACGGGCCGCAGACCGTGCTCGGCGCGGTCGACAACTCCTCCCGCTTCGGCGACGCGACGCGACAGGTCGAGCACTACCGCGTCGGCCGGGTGCTGTTCGCCGGGGACGCCGCGCACGTGCACCCGCCGATCGGCGGGCAGGGCATCAACCTCGGCCTCCAGGACGCGTTCAACCTGGGCTGGAAGCTGGCCGCGACCGTGCAGGACCGGGCTCCTGACGGCCTGTTGGACAGCTACCACGCGGAGCGGCACCCGGTGGGCGCGCAGGTGCTGCACCACACCTCGGCGCAACGCGTCCTGGCCGCCCCGAACCCGCCCGCGGACGTCGCGGCGCTGCGCGACATCGTCACGGACCTGCTACGCCTGCCCGACGCCAACCGGCACCTCGCGGGCCTGATGTCCGGCCTGGCCCTGCACTACCCGCTGCCGGGCGACCACCCGCTCACCGGCCACCGCGCCCCGGACGCCGACCTGTCGCTGGACGGCGCCCCCACCCGCCTCTCGACGCTGCTCAAGTCGGGCCACGCCGTCCTGCTCGACCTGGCGGACGCCGTCCCGCCGGGCCTCGACCTGCCGCCGCACGTGAACCTGGTGCGAGCCACCGCCACGACCCCCCTCGGCGCCACCGCCCTGCTGATCCGCCCGGACGGCTACGTCGCCTGGGCGACAGCCGGGACCACCGCGACGGAAACGCTCCTCGCCGCCGTCGCCACGCTCGCCACGCACCCCGACCGACGGATCGTCACCACCCCCGAATGACCAGACCTTTACCCCTGGGCCCATTCCCCCCTCCGCCGCCCAGGTGGATCATGAAGGACCCGCTCTGCGCGGGAGCCGGTAACGGGGAAACGGGGGCGGTTCGTTGGCGAAGGTCGCCGAGACGGCGGGGATCGAGACGCTGCAGCTGGCCTACGAGCCGTGGCGGCGCTATGGCTCCGGCGTGGTGTTGGCGGTGCTGGCCCTGGCGGTGACGGTGTCGACGGGGCTGTGGCCGGTGGTCGTGCTGGGTGTGCTCGCGGGCGGGTGGCTGGGGGTGCGGGCGGTGCGGCAGGCGGTACTGTGCGGGCCGGACGGGGTGCTGGTGCGCGGGCTGCTGTGGAGCCGCCGGATCGCCCTCGCGGACCTGGCCGGTCACGGCTTCGGCACCGTCCTGCGGTTCGACCGCGGCGGGCGGCTGCGCTCCACGCCGCTCTGGGCGTTCCGGCTGCCGCCGCGCACCGCCCGCGGCCAGCGGGTCGCCTTCGACTGCCTGCACGCCCTGGCCCGTTGGACGGACCACGCCCTGGCCCGCGAGGTCCCGCTGCGCGGCCGCCGCCTGCGCGAGCTCGACGACGCGGCCCTGCGCCGCGAACTGCGCCTGGCCGGCAGCGGCCCGGGCCCGCTGTGGGAGCGCCACCGCCGCCAGGTCGACCGCGAGGTCGCGCGGCGCGAGCTCGCCGGCTCCACCCCGGCGAACGGCTCCACCCCGGCAGTCGGCCCCGACCCGGCCAACGGCCCCGACCCGCGCTGACGTTCCGTCAGCAGGAAAACTCAACCGCCCGGACACCTGCGCCGGGCATACTGGCGCAATGTCTGATGATCGCGCGCCGGACGCGTCCGAGCACCCGGACCCGTTCGAGGGTCTGGTCCTGGACGAGGACTTCGTCCGCTCCGCCACGGTGACGGAGCCGTCCGCGCGCACCCGGATGCTCACCGCCCGCTGGCGCCGGGAGGCCCCGGTCGACCCGGGCGGGCGGCGTTGGGCGTCGGACGGTCCGGCGAAGCGCCGCTCCGGCGGACGGTTCACCAGGCTGCGGCAGCTGAGCCGGGGCGAGCGCTGGACGATGCTGCTGGCGCTGCTGATCGTCGGCGCGGTGGTCGGCGGTCTGATATTCGGACCGTCGCGGGCCGGCGCTCCGGTGATCGGCACCCACTCGACCGCGCTGCCGGGCAAGCCCGGCAAGGCCTCGGACGCGGCCCTGCCCGACGGTGGGACCTTCGTCGGCAGCAAGTGCGGGGAGCACGGCTACCACCACTTCGCGGACGCCGCGGCCTCGGTCACCGTGCAAGGGGCGCCCGGGCCCGGCCTGGTCTTCTCCTCGTACGGCTACCGGGCGAGCAGCGGCGCCCCGGCGGAGTTCACCTTCGACCTGGTCATCACCGCGGGCGGCGCGCAGCCGCTGGACCTGGCCGCGCCGCTCGGCAAGGAGGGCGTGGCGGTGGAGATCGAGGGCCCGGACGGGCTGGTCGCGGCCGCGTACGGCCTGCCGGTGACGCTCGGTCAGGACACCGTCCGCACCCCGCAGGGCCAGGTGCGGGTGACGGACGCGGGCACCGCGGCGCGCCTCGTCCTCCCGGCCGCGGCGCTCTGCCCCGGCATCGACGCGGAGGCGCTCAGCAACGGGCTGGCGTTCCCGGTCGACGCGCACAACACCGTCAGCGGCCCGGCGCCGTACACCCTCACGGTGTCGCTGGCCGATCCGGCGGTGGGCGAGCTGCGCCGCTCGACGGGGGCGAAGACGCAGGGCCAGGTCCTGAGCACCACCAACCAGTTGGCTCCGCAGGGCGCCCGGCCGGTGTGAGCCGGCCGCCCGGGCGGACGGCCCGTCAGAACGCGAGGGAGCGGTAGCGCAGCAGTTCCTCGACGATCCGCTCGGGCGAGGCGTGGCGCAGCCGCAGCGGCGGGTGGAAGAGCAGGTCGGCGACCCGGGGGTGCGACACGTTCGCCTGCAGCGCCCGCAGGTACCACGCGCTCTCCGGCCCGGCGGCCTGCACCAGGCGGACCAGTTCGACCAGTTCCGGCCTGGTCACCCCCGCGACCCGCGGCCGGGCCGGGCGGGCGGCCTCCAGCGCGAACGCCGCGAGGCTTCGGCTCCCCTCGTACGCGGCGAAGTCGACGGCCAGGTAGGTGTGTCCGGTCCGCGCGTTGAACGCGGCGATCTCGGCGGGCGCCGACGCGTCGTCCTTGCGCACCAGCTCCTCGATCCGGCCGATCTCCCGCTCCGTCTCGTCCAGCCGCCGCCGGTCCACCGCGGGCGGCAACAGCTCGGCCCTCAGCACCACCGCGTTCCTCCCGCCGCCACGACCCACCGGCCTGCCGTCACACCGATCCACGATGCCCCGCCCGAACCACCGGCCGACGCCCCGCTCCACCTTCCTATCACCACCCGGCAGCGCCCCCGCGGCCGCCACACGCGCTGCCGTACACTCGCCCCCGCGCCCCACCGATCCACGGTCGGCCGCCGCGCCGCCTCACATCCGGGATCTCAGCACGTCGACCTCACAGCCCGGCGCGAAGGCGTCGAAGCCGTGCTCGATCAGCCAGCGAACGGCCAGCAGGCTCCGCAACGACCACCACGCATGGATCACGTCGAGGTCGATGTCGGCGCCGTAGCCGGCGATGACGTCCTCGAGGTGCTCCTCGTGTCCGAGCGTGAAGGTGGCGAGGTCGTACAGGGCGTCACCCTGGCCCGCCTCGGACCAGTCGATGATGCCGGTGACCTCCTCGCCGCCGAGGAAGACGTGCGCGATCTGCAGGTCGCCGTGTGTGAACGCCGGGGTCCACGGCCGGAGCGCGGCCTCGGCGACCTGGCGGTTGCGGGCGACCAGGTCGGCGGGCAGGACGCCGTTCGCCACGAGTGCCTCGCACTCGTCGTCGAGTTCCGCCGCCAGCGCGGCGATGCTCCGCCCGGCCCTGCCCGGCCAGGGCGGCAGCGGTGCGTCGTGCAGCTTCCGGATGGCGACGCCCGCCGCGGCCCACGCCGCCGGCGACCCGGTCGACGGGCCGCCGAGACGCCCGAGCGGCGCCCCCGGGAGCGCGGAGATCGCGAGCACGGGCGGCTTGCGCCACAGGACCCTCGGGGTCGGGACCGGCACGAGGGCCATCGCCTCGACCTCGACGTCGATCCGCGCCTGATCGGCGTCCACCTTCAGGAACACGTCGCCGACGCGCAGGGTCGCGCGCTCGGAATGGGCGACGACGACTTCGACCTCATCCATGGGCGACCAGTATCCGGGCAATGACCGCCGACGTCGCCGGATTTGTCGCGTACACCCACGCGGCCGCCCGCATCCCGCTGCCCGTCACAGGTGCCGGAACAGGCCCCGCAGCGGCGCCGGGACCTGGTCGGGTTCGAGGGCCTCAGTCAGCAGGCTGCCGTAGCGGATCTTGCGGCCCGCCTTGGTGCCGAGGAAGCGCCGCATCCGCCGCTCCGGCGGCCGGTCCTGCTGGGCGGGCTGACGTCCGAAGGTCTGCCAGGCCGCGAGGTCGCCCTCGGCGCGGACGATGTCCTCCACCCGCGGTACGCCCAGCGCGCGGACCAGCTCGTCCTCCAGGTCCGCCGCGCAGACGAAGAACCCGTCGCCGGGCGCCCCGGCCCGCTCCAGGCCGCGCTGGTAGAAGCCCTGTTCGTTCTCGTCGCACAGCCCGACCAGCCGCAGGCCCAGCCCGGGCGGCCCGAGCAGGGCGGCGAACCGGCCGACGGTCATCGCCCCGCCCATCGGGACGATGCACACCCCCTCGGCCGCGAGGTCCCGGCCGTGGCGCGCGGCCAGCGTCTCGACGGCCGCGCGGTCGCTCGGCCCTTCCAGCAGCACCGCCGTGCGGACCCGCAGCCGCCGGGCCAACTCCTCGGCCGCTCCGCCGGGTTCACCCGCCGCCCAGCCGACGACCGCGTCCCGGAACGTCCCCATGTCCGCCATACGCCGATTCTGCCCCGGCCCGCTCCACCCCGGCACCGCCTTTTCGCCGCCCCGGCACACGCGGTTCAGCCCGCCCCGGAGAGCGCGGCTGAGCCCACCACGGCGACCGCGGTTCAGCCCGCCCCCGAGGGCTCGGCTCGGCCCGCCCCGGTGGGCTCGGCTCTGCCCGCCGCGGCGACCGCGCGCCGGCGTCCGACCAGTTCGCGGGCCGCCGCGCCGAAGTGCGGGTGGTCGAAGGCGAACCCGGCGTCCAGCAGGCGCCCCGGCACCACCCGGCGGCTCTTCAGCAGCAGTTCGGTGTCCGTCCGCAGGGCGAACGCGCCGACCTCCGCCATCCACCGGGTCGCCGGGAGGCCCACCGGCACCCCGTGCGTGCGGCGCAGCTCCCGCATCAACTCGCGCTGCGGGAGCGGGTTCGGTGCGGCGAGGTTGACCGGCCCGTCGAGGTCCTCGCGGGCGACCAGGAAGTCCACGGCCCGGACGAAGTCCCGTTCGTGGATCCAGGACACGTACTGGCGGCCGCCCGCGACGGGGCCGCCCAGGCCGAGCCTGGCCAGCCGGGACAGCACGTCGAACACGCCGCCGCGGTCGGGGCTGAGCACCATCGCCGCCCGCAGCGCGACCTTCCGGGTCGCCGGGGTGGGCGCTTCGGCCTGCGCGGCCTCCCAGTTCCGGGCGATCCGGACGCTGTACTCCCAGTAGTCGGGCACGCCCGCCTCGGCGCCGCCGATGATCCCGGTCGCCTCGTCGTTCGCGGCGTCGAAGCGGTGCGCGTAGACGGTGGCGGTGCTCATCTGCAGCCACACCCGCGGCGGCCGGGCGGCGGCCCCGATCGCCTCGCCCACCACCCGCGCCGACTCCACCCGGGAGTCCATCATCTGCCGCAGGTTCTCCGGGGTGTAGCGGCAACTCACCGTCCGCCCGGCCAGGTTGACGACCACGTCGGCGCCGTCCAGCTGGTCGACCCAGCGCCCGGGCGTCCGGCCGTCCCACGCCACGTGGTGCGGCGCGGTCGGCGTCCGGGTGAGGATCACCACCTGGTGGCCGTCCGCCCGCAGCGCCCGCTCCAGCATCGTTCCGACCTGCCCGGTCCCCCCGAGAATCACGAACTTCACGGTTCGAACGTACACCCCCGTACTGAACGCGTTCAATTCCACCGCGCGGGACGTGCCGACGGACCGTCAGCAGTGGCAGAGCACCTGCACCAGCAGCACGTCCTCGGGCAGGCCGCGCAGGTACGCGTCGGCCAGCCGCCAGTAGGCGGCCGCCTCGGACTCGCCGGGCAGGACGGGGCCGAGTGGTGCGGGGTTGGCGGGGTCGGCCCACTGGCCGTCGAGGGTGAGCAGGGCGTAGGTGGGGACGGCGACGGCGGCCTGCCGGTCCACGAACTCCCGTTCCTCGCCGGCGAAGAGCGCGACCGGGTCCTGGGTCACCAGGCTGTTCGGGTAGTGCGGGTCCCCGCCGGTGACGGCGTACTGGGCCAGTGCCTGCACCAGGGGCTGCGCGAGGTGTTCGCGGCGGGCCGCCTCCCGCTCCGGCGAGGCGCCCCAGCTGGTCACGCCGTGGCGGGCCAGGATCGCCGACAGCGGCTCCGCGGGCGGGTGTTCGGCGGCGAACCGTGCCCACACCGCCCAGGTGGCGGCGGCCGACGCGGCGTGCAGCGCGCGCATCGCGTCCAGGTCGAGCAGGCCGCGCGGCCCGCCGTCGCACCGCGGCCCCGACTCGCCCCCGGACGGCGCGTCCTGACGGATCAGCCGCGGGTCGGCGGCGCACTCGGGCCGGGCGACCAGGTTGGGTTCACCGGAGATCGCCCACCAGTCCCACTCGCCGTCCGGGTTGTAGCCGTCCGGCCCGTCGTTGATGTCGAACGGCCGCAGCGCCGCCCCGATGGCCGCCACCACGTCCTCCTGCGCGGCGGCCGGAAGCGTCACCGTCAGCCGGAACTTCGTCATCGTTCTCCCGTCAACCGGGCGCCCTCGAGCGGACGCCATTCGTCAGTCGGCGCACAGTCTCCCGGCCGGCCGACGGGTGATCAACGGGATTACCCGGTGGACGGCACTTCCGCAACGGCCTTCAGGTCGAACAGCCACGCCTCCAAGCCCTGCCGGAGAACGGCGGTCGCCATCGGGCTGCCGGGCTCAGCGCAGCAGCCGGTCGAGCAGGTCGTCGAGGTCGAGGTGCTCGTGCTCGCGGCCGGCCGGGACGAGGGCGAAGGAGTCGCGCAGGAACGCGGTCACCACGTCCGCGGGCAGCCTGATCACGGCCCGGGAACCGATGCCGCGCAGGGTCAGCAGGATGTCGTCGTGGGCGCCCGGGGCGACCGTGACGTCCCCCTCGCCGGCGGGCCGGTGACGGCCCTCGTCCAGCAGGTCGCGGCCGAACACCCACTCCTGTTCGGGGCGGTCTGCCATCGGCGGGAAGGCCAGCCGCACCGCGTGGGGCAGGGCCGAGTCGTAGCGCAGCGCGGCTTCGATCGCGACGCTCGGGTGGGGGCTCTCGGGGAGGGTGACGGAGGTGGACCAGCTGGTGGCAACGCGCATCCGGCAGAAGCCTTTCGGGCTCGACGATGGAGCATGACAGCGCTCGGCTACCCGCCGGACGCCCCGCACCACGCGTGGACCCGAAATCTTCACGGATACCTCGCACTGTGCGCCCCGGAATCCCCGGACGGCGCGAGCGGGGCTGCCGCACCTGCGCTCACGGGCGGCCGAGGAGCTGGGTGCCGGAGACGGTGTCGGTGCGGGCGGTGAAGAACTCGGTGAAGCCGCGGACGAACTCCTCCTCGGTGATGCCGCCGTCGCCGTCGGCGTCCAGCTGCCGGAAGCCGTGCGTGAGTTCGGCGGGGTGGACGCGGGAGCCGCCGAACAGCGTGCGGTACTCCTCGGCGTCCAGGATGCCGCTGTGGTCGACGTCGGCGGCGTGGAACATGGCCCGGACGGCGACGTGCAGGCCGTCGCGGAGGTGGTCGGGGTCGTGGTCGATGCCGCGGAGCATGGCGGCGGTGAACTCCTCGCAGGAGATCTCGCCGTCGCCGTTCTCGTCGGTGGTGGCGAGCAGGTGGTGCCACCAGGTCTCGAAGGCGGTGTGGACGGCGGCCTCGGCGGTGTCGTCGAGTTCCAGCGGCCAGCACACGTTGTGGGCCATCGCCTGGAAGTCGGCGGCGGTGAGCCGGCCGTCGCCGGTCTGGTCCATCACCTGGTGGAAGAAGGCGGCGATCCGGGCCTGCCGGGTGTCGTACCGCGGCGCCCGGGCGGGTCGGGGCACCCGGGCGCCGGCGGACTCCCGGGTGCGGACGCCGTCGGGGGTGGTGCGGTAGCGCAGCCGGTCGGGCAGCCGGGCGGCGAGGAGGCGGGCACCGTGGTGCACCGTCCAGGACAGCGCGGCCGCGGAACGCGTGCGCGGCAGGCCGAACTTCGCCCGGAAGGCGGGCGGCAGGTCGGCGAGGGTGAGCGCGGTGAGGAGGCGCGCCACCACGATTCGCAGCACCGGCCAGGCGGCCCGCAGCCGGCCGAGGCGGCGCGGGGCGGGCGCCCGGGTGAGCACGGTGTACAGCATGTCCCGCGCCACCCCGGTGAACTCCAACTGCTCGCGGATGGTGCGCTCGATGTACCGGGGGACGTCGGCCGCGGTCGGCGGGAACAGCTCGTCGGGCAGCTCGAAGGCCGCACACACGGTGCGGAACTCCCGGTACAGCACGTCGAGTTCGGCCGGTCGCAGCGGCGAGCCCGCGAGCTCGTGCAGCGCGGTCATCGCCTCGTACAGGGTGACCAGCACCCAGACCCGGACGGCCGGGTCGAGCGCGGTGTAGTCGCGGCCCTGCTCGTCGGTGCCGACGATCCGGCGATGGCTGCGTTCGAGGCGCTGGATCTCCCGGTGCAGGGCCTCCTGGTCGGAGAAGAACAGGCGACGGCCGCTGTCCATGGTGTGCTCGATCCGCCGCCACGGGTGGCTGCGGTACGTGGACTGCTGCCCGACGCCGCCGGCGACGGCGGGGTGCGCGTTCTGGAGCACCAGCAGCCGCCAGGCCACCAGTGCGATCCGCTGCTCGCCGAGGGTCCGGCGCAGCAGGGAGCCGGCTCCCGGCGACGTCGTGGTGTCGGTCATCTGTGGTGTTCCCCTCGGCTTGGCGTTTCCGCCCGTCACCGTAGGGGGCCGCCGGGACGTGATCGCGGCCCGGCGGCGGCCAAACCACCCGGCGTGGTGAATCCGGCCGCCGATCTCCACCCGCACGGGTGTTCTGGCCTACCTGGTCATTGACGGCCCGTCAGGCCCTTGGGAAGTGCCGGGCTCAGTCCCACCAGAAGGTCCAGTGGTCGCCGTCGATCAGCTCGGGGGCGTACTCCTCCAGCGACCCGGCGCCCTGGTGGATGTTGTCGGGGCAGAACGCCAGGTGCTCGGCGGCGACGTGCAGCGCGTGGTCCGGGTCGGCGGGCGGCGCGGCGACGCTCAACTCCAGGTCGGCGAAACCGACCTGGACCAGCCGGGTGCCGAAGCGGCGCTCCCAGTCCAGCAGCACCGCGGAGATCTTGGCGACGTCGCTCTCGTGGTTGATCGGCCCCGTCCAGCCGAGGGCGGTGAGCGCCTCCGCTCCGGTGGCGGCCGGGACCAGGCCGATCCGCAGCCACGGAGCGCCGGCCAGCAGCCGGGCGGCGAGCGCACGGGCCGTCAGGTCGGGGTCCGCGACCCGGGCGGGAGCGGCGGCCGGGCCGGGCCAGCCGTCGGTGAACGGGCTGATGGTCTCGGCCAGTTCGGCGCTCTCCTCCGGGTCGGGCTGCTCGTCGGGGTCGCCGCCGAGGGTGCTGACGCCCTCCCAGCCGCTGCGCAGCAGCGCGGCCGGGTCGTACAGGTCCACCTCGCTGGCCCACTTGGGGTTCAACTCGCCGGAGTCCCAGGGCCGGAACTCGTCCTCCCGGCGCTGCAACGGGCAGAGCAGCAGCGGCCACAGTCCGCTGTCCGGGTGCGCCTCGTGGAGCCGCTCCCAGAGACCGGCGGGGGCGGGGCCGTCGCTCATCCACAGCACGGGGGCCGCGTCGCGCTCGTCCTCCGGGTGGACCAGCCGCCCGGGCGGCAACAGGGCGGCCACCGCGGCGAGTTCACCGTAGGGCAGCAGCCGGCGCAGGTCGTTGAGGGCTTCACTCATGCGGCCAACGTAGCGACGGCCGCCGACACTGCCGGCCGCGGGCTTCGCGGCGCGGGCTTCGCCGCCCGGCCCGCGTACGGTGCCGCGCCGTTCGGCGGTGCACGGCCGTCAGCGGCGGCGGAGCGCCGGCCCGCTCAGCGCTGCCGGGCCGCCGCGAGCTCGCGCCACTCGAGGCCGAGCCGGCGGTAGAGCCGGATCGCCGGGTCGTTCCCCGCCTCCACCATCAGCGCGGCCCGCCCGGTCCGTTCCAACAGCTCGCCGACGACCAGTCCGCAGGCGGCGGCGCCGTGGCCGCGTCCCCGACCGTGCTCCGGGTCGGTGACCACCCCGGCCAGCAGCCCGACCGTGGGCGCGCCCCAGGCGTCCGCCGCGAGCGCGGTGAGCCGTCCGGCCCCGTCGCGCACCCCGGCCCAGGCACGTGCGCCGGGGCGGTGCGGGTGGGCGTACGAGGACGGGAAGTGCCGGTCGATCAACTCGGCCGCCTCGTCGAGCTCCTCGGCCCGCAGCCAGGAGGCCCCCGATTCCGCCTCCGCGGCCGGCGCGCCACCGGCTGCCGCCGCCTGCCCGAGAGCGCCCTGGACGGGGCCGCCCGCCGCGTCCATCCACCCGAAGGTGCCGAGCCACTCCAACTCGCGCATCTCGGCGCACAGTTCGCCGATCAGGGCGGCGTCGCCGAGCGGTCGGTAGTCGGGACCGGTCTGCGGCAGTACCTCACGCAGCAGCGGTGCCAGCTCCTCGACCGGTCCCCGGACCGCGATCCGGTCCCGCCCGGAGACGGCGGGCGAGGCCACGGCCACCGCGCGGCCGTGGCCCCAGGCCCGGGCGCCGGTGGTGAAGCCCTGGGCGGCCCACATCAGCAGGGTGTCGTCGCCGGAGGCGGCACGGAGTTCGTCGTCGCAGGTCAGTTCGAGCACGTCCCGCATTCTGCCTGCCGACCCGTCGCGGCCGGTCACCGGGCTCCGGAGGCCGGTGCCACCCGGCCTCCCGCACGCCGACCTCACCGGGGAACTGCCGTCTCCCCCACCGGAGTCGGTGCCTCGACCGGCACCGGCACCGCTTCCGCCCGCGCCGTCCGTGCCCGTTCCGGCAGCTGTCCGGCGACGATCGATGCGAGCGCCAGCGCGAAGCCGAGCAGTTGCACCGGGCCGAGGGTCTGGTCGAGCACCGCCGCGCCGAGGACGGCGGCGACCAGCGGGGAGAGCAGGCCGAGGACGGCGACCGAGGTGACCGGCAGGGCGGCGATGCCCTGGAACCAGAGCGCGTAGGTGAGCAGGCCGCCGATCAGGCCGAGCCAGAGGTAGCCGAGGGCTGCGCGACCGTCGATCGCGGGCGGCGCGCCCTCGACCAGGAAGGCGAGCGGGGCGAGGAACAGGCCGCCGGCGGTGAGCTGCCAGCCGGTGAAGGCGAGTGGACTGACGCCCTCGGGGCGGCCCCAGCGCTTGGTGAGGGTGGTGCCCAGTGCCATGGTGGCCGCGCCACCGAGGCCGGCGGCGACGCCGACCGCGTCGAGGCCGGCGCTCGGGCCGATCACCACCAGTCCGACGCCGACCACGCCGACCAGTCCCCAGAGCAGCCGGCGTCCGGACAGGCGCTGGCGCAGGACGGCGACGGCGAGCAGCGCGACGACCATCGGCTGCACGGCACCGAGCGTGGCGGCGACGCCACCGGGGAGGCGTTCGGCGGCGGTGAACAGCAGCGGCAGGAACAGGCCGATGTTCAGGATGCCGAGCAGTGCCGCCTTGCCCCACCAACTGCCGCGCGGGAGGACGCGGGTGACGGCGAGTGCGATCAGTCCGGCGGGCAGGGCGCGCAGCAGGCCGGCGAACATCGGGTGCCCGGGCGGCAGCAGCTGGGTGGTGACCAGGTAGGTGGTGCCCCACACGGCGGGGGCGAGCGCGGTGATCGCGGTGCGCGGCAGGGTGCCGAGGCGGCCGGACGGGGCGGCCGGGGCGGGGAGTCGGCTTGTCATGTCGAGAAGTCTGGTCCCGACCGGATCGATGAGTCCAACACATGTTTTTCACCGCATCGATCGTGGTTCATGATGGATCCATGGAACTCCAGCAGCTGCGCTACGTCCTCGCCGTCGCCGACACCCGGAACTTCACCCGGGCCGCCGAGCGCTGCCTGGTGGTCCAGTCCGCGCTCAGCCACCAGATCGCCCGCCTCGAACAGGAGCTGGGCGCCCGGCTGTTCGAGCGCACCAGCCGCAAGGTCCGGCTGACGCCGGCCGGCGAGGCCTTCCTGCCGCACGCCCGGCAGTGCCTGGACGCGGCCGAACGGGCGGCCGCCGAGGTCGCCGCGGCGGTCGGCGAGGTCCGCGGGCGGCTCGCCGTCGGCCTGATCCCGACCGTGACCGCGGTGGACATCCCACTGGGTCTGCGCGAGTTCCGCTCCCGGTACCCGCAGGTGCGGATCAGTCTGAGGGTCGGCGCCAGCGACGAACTCGCCGAGCTGGTCCGCCAGGGCGCGCTGGACGTCGCCTTCCTCGGCCTGCCCCCGACCGCCCGTCCGCCGGGCGTCGCCGTCCACGAACTCGCCCGCGGCCACCTGGTCGCCGTCGTCGCCCCCGACCACCCGCTGGCCGGCCGTCCGACCGTCGACCTGCGCACCCTCGCCACCGAGACCTTCGTCGACCTCCCCGCCGGCTCCGCCGGCCGCGCCCAGTCCGACCAGGCCTTCGCCGCGGCCGGCCTCACCCGCGACGTGGCCTTCGAGGTCACCGACGCCGCCTACCTCTCCCGCCTGGTCGCCCCCGGGCTGGCCGTCGCCATGCTCCCCGCCGCTTACGCCCCCCAGCTCCCCGGCGTCACCACCATCACCGTCACCGACGCCCCCGCCCGCGTCGAAACCGCGGTCTGGAACCTCACCGGCCCCACCCCCGCCGCCAACGCCTTCCTCGACCTCCTCCACATCCCGACCAACACCGATGCCTGACGATCCGTCAACCCGCACCTGCCCTTGGACCACACCTGGGCGATCTCGGCCGGACCCGGCAGCGGGTCACCGGTCGCTCTCGCCATCCGGTTTGGGCCCCGGTTGAACCGCCGCGAAGTAGGTGCCGTTTCCCTTGGTACGCGTGCCTGTTGGTAGCGCCGACGGCGCGGTGAGCGCCGTCCGGTCAGTGGTTGTGAGGAGGAAGTCATGCGTCTCTTCCAGCGTCTCTTCGGTGGTTCGGAGCGGTCTCGCGCGGTGTTCGGCGTGACCCGCAAGACCCGCGGCAAGAGCGACGTGGCCATCAAGCACGACGTGCGGCCGCTCTCGAAGTAACCCCACTCTCCCCAGCCGCCGTTCGGCCACCGCGTCGGCGGTCCGGCGGCTGGGGAGCCCGACCCGTTGGAGTGGCCGACATGACAACAGCACCTCGGATGGACGACTGGGTTCGCACCGACGGATCGCGGCCGGAGGCGGTCCGCACCAGCGTGCTGCGCCATTCCTGGTCGGTGTTCCGGTCCCGGCTGGCCCGGCGGCGTGGCAACAGCAGACTCGTGGAGCCCCCGCAGAGCACGGCGGAGGTGCTGGCCCGGCTGGCCGAACTGCCGTTGAGCGTCTGGACGTACGGCTTCGACCACGACTCGGTGCGGCACATGGGGCCGATGGCGCAGGATTTCGCTCGCGCGTTCGGACTCGGGCACTCGGATCGTGAGATCGACATGGTCGACGCCAACGGCGTCCTGATGGCCTGCGTGCAGGCCCTGCTCGGTCGAGTGGAGGCGATGGAGCAGCAGTTGGAGGCGATGCGACCGGCCCCGGCACCCGACGCTTCCGACGTGCCCGACGCGTCCGGGGTGCCCAATGCGTCCGCGGTGTCCGCGGCGCCCGCGGTGTCCGGGGGATGACGGCTCCGCCGCCCACCGTCCGGCTGGCCGACGGTGTCGAACGGCGTGACCGGGACGGCATCGTGGTGCTGGCCGCGCCGGCGGGCCGTTCCTACAGCGAGCTGCCCGTCCGGCTGCTCCCGTTGCTGGACGCCCTCGACGGCACTCGCACCGCTGACGAACTCTCCGGCCGGTTCGGCCCGGAGGCGGTGGAGGTCATCACCGGCCTTCGCGGCCACGGATTCCTCGCCGACTCACCCCCTGTTCGGGTCCGGCGAGTCGCCCTGACCTCCGACGGCCTCGAGGTGATGGGCGCCCACCGCATCGTCCGCCGGCTGACCGACCTGCTCCCGAGGCGGGTACGGGTCGCTGTCGGGTGGAGCGCGCTGGCCTTGACCGGCCCGTCCCTGGTGCTCGCGGCCGTGCACACCGCCGGCCCGGCGCCGGTGTCCGCGCTCGATCCGCTACCGGCCGGACTCGTGCTCCTGGCAGTCGCGTTCGGCCTGATCGTGATCCACGAGATCGCGCACGCCCTCGTGCTGGCACACCACGGACGGGACATCGGCGTGGTCGGTGTCGGTCTCTACTGGGGGGCGCCCTGCTTCTACGTGGACGCCTCGGCCGTCCTGCTGCTTCCCCGCCGAGCACGAATCGCGCAGGCCGCCGCGGGGTCGGTCGCGGATGCGGTACTGGGCGGGCTGCTCGTGCTCTCCACCCACTGGTTCCCGGAGCCCGTGTGGGTGGCCGTCGGCACCTGGGGAAGCGCCCTGTGCCTGAGTACCGTGGCGGTCAATCTTGCGCCGGTCCTCGAACTGGACGGCTACTGGCTGCTGTGCGACCTCCTCGGCGTCCGTGACCTCTTCGGTCGCTCGATGGCCGCGCTGCGCGATGTGCTGCGCAGGCAGGGCGTCCGGCAGGACCGGGGGCTCGCGCTCTACGCGGTGGCGAGCCTGGTCGTGGGCGTCGGGTTCGGCGCGGCCGCCGCCTGGGCCTGGTGGTCCTCGGCCGGCACCGTCGTCGGAGCGCTGTGGTGGCACGGCGTCGGCGCGACCACGATCGCCCTGGTGCTGTCCGTGCCCGTGGCTGCCCCGTTGCTCCAGCCGGCGGTGGCACTGCTCGGCAGGGTCCGGTCGGGGCCGCGTGCCGCCCGGTAGGGCCGTTCCCGTTCGCCCCGTTCCGGACCCCGTCGCACCGGGTACCGGACGGGCCGCCGAAGGCCGAGGTGGTCCGTAGCGGATCCGAGGGCGCCGGTCACCGCCCGGCCGATCCCGGCTATTCTCCCGGCATGTTCGAATACCACGGGTGGATCACGCTGCGGATGAGCGCAGGCGGTTCGGACGAGGACGACGAGTGGGACGACCTGATCCTGCCGGAGACCGCCGCGCGGGTGGAGGAGCGCATCCGCGCACTCGACAGCCCGGATCTGCTGCAGCTGCGGCGGATGAACGGTGAACTCTTCCTTCATCTCGGGGGCTTCCGCAACCACGCCGATCCGGAGATCCCCGCCCTCTTCCGCGAGGTCGGCCGCCTCGCCCCCGGCTCGTTCGGTGTGCTGTACATCCACGACGACGAACACCCGGTGCACAGCAACGAGTTCCGCGTGCTCCGCCTCGTCCGAGGCGAGGTGACCGAACACCGGGACGCCCTGCTCTCCCCCTGCATCCCGGTCCTGGAGGATCCCTGGATCAGCTGACACCCCTGACCGGGCGTCCCTGCTCCCCCAACCCTTCAGCTCCTTGACGAAGATCTCCTTCAAGTCGTGGTCCAGGTCCCGCCCGAGCAGGGGGATCAGATAGCCCTCCTGCTCGTACGGGATGCAATCGGATCCTCCGCCCTGGTTCTGGTAGATCACGCCGGTCGGCGCGGCCACGATGACGAACATCCAGCCTCGACCGGACCAACTGCCGTCAGGGTCGAGCTCGATGTACCTCCTGTCGCCGTCTGCGTCAGCCACGACCAGGAGCCGAGCACAGGCCAGCCGACTACCACGTCATGATCCGTAAGAGGGGTCCTGGACGTGCGGGGTGCGGGCCGGACGGGCCGGGGTGAGGCGGGCGAGGGAGGCCAGGCGGGCCTGGCGGGTCTGCCGCTCGACGGTGCCGCGGCAGCGGGAGCGGGCGGGCGGCTCGTCGGTGACGGTGAAGTGCGCTTCGGCGTAGAGGCGGAAGCGTTCGCGGCGGGTCATCGGGACCTCCGTGGCGGTTCGGGGGGCCTAATCGGAACACCGCCAAGCAAACCGGCTGCGGCCGGGCCCGATCAATGCGTAGCCGCTACCCATCGTCCGCGCCGAACACTGGGTACCGGCACGCCGGGGCCCCGCCTACCCACCCTTCCTGCCCCGGGTTGGGTACCGCTACGCATTGATCACGCCGGGCCCCCGCGCTTTGCTTGGCAGCATTCCCCCGCGCCTCCTCCCCCAGGGAGCCTCCGATGACCCTCGCCGTCGCCGTACCCCGCCCGCTGCCGTCACCCGAACTCCCGCTCTGGCTGGTCACCATGCCCACCAGCGGGCCGGACGGCGGCCGCGGCGAGCAGACCTTCGCGGTGCGCGCCGCCTCCCACCCCGCGGCCCTCGCCGAGGCCGCGGCCACCGCGCAGGCCCACCCGGCCCTGCGCCACCGCCGCGGCGCGGGCATCGACCTCACCGCCGCCACGGCCGTCCGCCTGCGCTGACACACCGTCAGGCCCGCACCCGAAACCCCCGCCACCTCGTCAGCACCGCCACCCGAACCCCCCGACGGCCCCTCAGCACCGCCACCCGAAACCCCCGACGCCTCGTCAGCACCGCCACCCGAGAGCCCGACGGCCCCTCAGCACCGCCACCCGAAACCCCCGACGCCTCGTCAGCACCGCCACCCGAAACCCCCGACGCCTCGTCAGCACCGCCACCCGAGAGCCCGACGGCCCTCAGCTCTCGGTCTCCGCCAGGGCCTCCGCCACCTCCTTGCGACCGACGCCGAGTTTGCGCAGCACGTTGGCCACGTGGTGCTCGACGGTCCGCGGCGACAGGAACAGCGCCTGGGCCACGTCCTGGTTGCTGGCGCCCTGCCCGACCAGTTCGGCGACCTGCCGCTCGCGCGGCGACAGCGCCTCGCCGTAACCGCGGCGGCCGGGCGACGCGGTGCGGCCGAGGCCGAGGTCGCGCCGGATGTGCTGGCAGCGCGCGGCGTCGGAGGCGGCGCCGAGGGTGGTGTAGGCGGCTTCCGCGGCGGCCAGGCGTTCGGCGGCGGTCTGCGGGTCGCGTTCGGCGAGGGCGCGGGCGAGGCGTTCCTCGGCGCGGGCGGCCTCGTAGGGGCGGCCGACGGCCCGCCAGGCGTCCCGGGCCCGCCGGAAGGCCTCGATGGCGCCTCCGGGGTCGGTGCCGTCGAGCAGGACGCCGCGGGCCAGGTCGAGGGCGGCCAGCGCGGCGGGGGCGTCGATGCCGTGCAGGGCCTCGGCGGCCTCCTCGGTGAGGTGCCGGGCCGCGCCCTCGTCGCCGACCGCCAGGGACGCCTCGACGGCGACCGGCAGCAGTTCGGCGCAGCGCGCCCAGGCGCCGGCCTGCCGCAGGGTGGCGACGGCGGGGGCGAGCACCTTGGCGGCGGCCGCGGTGTCGCCTTCGGCGAGGTCGAGGGCGCCGAGTCCGGCGGCGGACCGCAGCCCCGCGGTGACCTGCGACTCGCGTTCGCCGTAGCGGGCGGCGGCGGTGAACTCGGCGCGGGCGACCGAGAGCATGCCGCGGGCGGCGGCCATCCGGCCGAGCAGCATGGCGCGTTCGGCGCCGGCCATGGCGACGTCCGGGAACTCGGTGCCGAGTGCGGCGAACCGCTCCTCCAGGCCCTGCCACCGCCCGGCGTGCCCGTCCAGGCGCAGCAGGGCGATCCGGCTGTAGCACTCCAGGTAGGAGATGGCGGCCTGCCGGGCGAGCGCCCGGGATTCGGCGAGCAGGCGGCCGGCGCGCTGGTCGTGGCCGGTGTCCAGGGAGATGTCGCCGACGTTGTACAGCGCCCGGGTGGTCTGCCGGACGACCTCGGGGTTGGTGGAGTCGCGGGGCAGCCGGTCGAGCTCCGGCCACAGCGCGGGGTCGCCCTCGCGGGCCTGGAAGGTCAGCCGGGTGGCCCGGTAGGCGGCGGCGACCTCCTCGTCGGGTTCGGCTTCGAGTGCGGCGGCGGCCTTCGCCATCCGCTCCCATGCGGCGGTGCTGCCTCCGCCGCCGCGTTCGTCCATGGCGAGTGCGACCAGCGCGCGGGCGGCCCTGGCCGGGCGTTCGGCCAGTTCGTCGGCGGCCTGCTCGATCTGCGCGAACCCGGCCCGGTCGCCGCCCTGGACGGCGAGCCGCAGGCCGAGGGTGAGCCGGATCTCGCCGCGGTCGGCGACCGGCAGCCGGGGGTCGGCGATGATCCCGGCCAGCGCCTGGGTGCTGGCGGTGTCGTCGGCCGCGTTGGCGGCGATCGCGGACAGCGCGCGGGCGGCCCGGCCGCGCCGCTCGGGTCCCAGTTCGGCGTCGGCGAGCAGCTCGCGCAGCAGCGGACCGGCCAGCGTGGTGTCGCCGCGCTGGGCGGCCTGTCCGGCGGCGGCCTCGGCCGCCTGCCACCAGGCCTCCCGGTCGCCGAGCGCCCTGGTGTGCGCGGCGATCCGGCCGAGCGGACGCGGCTGCGCCCCGTTCAGCGCCCCGATCGCCC
This sequence comes from Kitasatospora sp. NPDC049285, assembly GCF_040678815.1. Lineage (NCBI taxonomy): Bacteria > Bacillati > Actinomycetota > Actinomycetes > Kitasatosporales > Streptomycetaceae > Kitasatospora > Kitasatospora sp. NPDC049285. The sequence goes on from NZ_JBFAQR010000004.1 coordinate 200,002, forward strand.
GCCGGTGCAGCGCGGCCCGCACCGGCCCGGGCACCGCCCGGTACGCGACCTGCCGGGCGGGCTCCCAGCGGAACGCGTACCGGGCGGCGGACGGTTCGGCCAGCACGCCCGCCCGCAGCGCCTCCACCAGTCCCGCCGACGCCGCCTGCGCCGGCAGGTCGGCCACCTCGGCGACCAGTTCCTCCGTCGCGGGCTCGCCGAGCACCGCCACCGCCTCGACCGCCCGCCGCGCGGACTCCCCCAGACCGGCGAGCCGCTCAGCGACCGACTCCCGTACTGCGAGCGGCAGTTGACGTTCCGTCAGCTCAGCGACGGGGTCGGGGTGCGGGCCACCCTCGCGCAGCGCCGCCAGGTCCTCCTCGACGGCCGTCGGCAGGCCGCCGCCGCGCTCGTACAGCGCCCGCGCCAGCGCCGGTCCGGCCGCCGCGCCGAGCGCCGCCCGGGCCAGCTCCAGCACCGCCGCCTCGTCCAGCGGCTCCACCCGCAGCACCCCGCCGGCCACCCCGGGCGGACGCCGGTACGCCGCCCCGAGCACGGACGCGCCCTCGGGCAGCTCCTCGCCCCGGTAGCTCACCACCAGCGTCAGCTGCGGCAGCGGGTCGCGGGCCAGCACCAGCAGCAGCTCGCGGGTCGCCCGGTCGGCCCAGTGCGCGTCCTCCACCACCAGCACCACCGGGCCGAGCGCGCCGAGCAGCGCCCGCACGCCCTGCACCAGCCGGTACGCCTCGTCCCCGCCGTCGACCGGCTCGGGCAGCCGCCCGGCGAGGTCCGGCAGCCATCCGGCCAGCGCCCCGGCGCTCGGCGGCAGCTGCGCCACCGGCGGCAGCAGCGGACCGCACTGCCGCAACGCGTCCAGCACCGGCCCGTACGCGGTCGGCTGCGCCACCGGGTGGCAGTACCCGGTCAGCGCCCGCTCGCCCGCCAGCGCCTCCGCCAGCAGCCGCGACTTCCCCACCCCGGCCGGGCCCTCCACCAGCACCACCGCGGGCGCCGCGCCGAACTCCGCGCGCAGCCGCTCCAGCTCGCGCTCCCGACCGACGAACCCCCACCGACCGGCCCGCGTCACGTCCACCCACCCCACCCGCCGGTCCGGGCGGACGGCACCCCGCAGCAAGCCTGGCTGACTCCCATCCCCCCATCATCGCGCCACCGCCGCCGAAGCCCGCGCCCGGCCCACCCCCCACGCCGTCCGACACTCCGTCAGCCCTGCGGGGAACACCGCACCGCGACAACCCGTTGACCCCCCGTCACCCACCCCGGCCCGAGGAGCGGCATGCCCTTCACCCCCACCTTTCCCTCCCTCCCCGCCCAGGCCGACCGCCTGATCTCCCTCGGCCTGGCCACCGCGGAGCTCCACACCGCCGTCGCCGTCCTCCCCGACCGCCCCGGCCTGCTCGCCCTCCCCCCGGCCGCCGCCCCGGCCTCCCGCCTCGCGCCGCTGGTCGCCCACCCCGGCCTGCCGGGCTTCGTGGTCGAGGACATGACCGATGTCGACGAGTTCGCCCCGCGCGCCGACCTCGACGTCCCGGCCGCCCCCGCGTACCTGCTGGAGGACGTCCGGCGCGGCGACGACCTCGCCAACTGGAGCCCCGACGAGGCCCTCCCCGCCCTCCACGCGGCCGACCGCACCCCGCTGCTGCTCACCGAGGGCCTGCTCTGGCTGCTCCAGCAGCCCGAGGCGCTCGAACGGGGCCGCTGCTTCATGACCATCGGCTCCCGCCGCCCCAAGCCCGACGGCCGCTCCCTGGACGCCCGCACCCCGGCGATCTGGATCAGCAACGGCACCGGCCGCGACGGCCGCTCCCGCCGCGACGCCCCCAAGGTCGGCTGGTGCTGGGCCGGCAACCGCCACACCTGGCTCGGCTTCGCCTCCGCCGCCCACCGCACCACCTGACCCGCCGCCGCTACGCCCCACCACCGCCGGATGCGCCGGGCCCGGCGCCCTGCTCCCCGCCTCCGAACAGCCCTTCCAGCACCTCCGCCACCCCGTCCGCGTCGTTCCCCCCGACCACCTCGTCCGCCGCCGCCAGCACCTCCGGGTGCGCTCCCGCCACCGCGTAGGACCGCCCGGCCCAGGCCAGCATCGGAAGGTCGTTGGGCATGTCGCCGAAGGCGACGGTCTCCGCGGGGCCGATGCCGTGCTCGGCGGCCAGTTCGGCCAGGGCCTCGGCCTTGCTGACCTTCAAGCCGATCGCCTCGACCAGCCGCTCGCCGTTGGAGTGGTACGCGGTGACCAGGCCGTCCAGGGCCGGGCGGGCCCGCGCGAGCAGTTCGTCGGCGCCGAGCGTCGCGTGCCGCCCGAGCAGTTTCGGCGCGGCCCGCCCGAACAGCTCTCCGTCGCCGACCCGGTCGACGACGGTGTCGGCGTCCCACTCGCCCGCCTCGTACCAGGGGTCGGCGGCCAGCCCGTGCGCGTACTCCACCGCCAGTCCGATCCCGGGCACGGCCGCGCGCAGGCGGGTCGCCGCCTCGGCGAGGACGTCCGCGGGGATGGCCCGTTCGGCGGTGACCGCGCCGGTGCGCAGGTCGTACCGGAAGGCGCCGTTGGAGCAGATCGCGGTGCCGCGGTGACCGAACGCGGCGGCGATCGGGGCCATCAGCCGCGGTGGCCGTCCGGTGACCAGGACGACCCGCGCCCCGGCCCGCTCCGCCCGGTTGAGCGCCGCGACGGTCCGCGCCGAGACGGTGCCGTCACTGCGGACGATCGTCCCGTCGAGGTCGGTGGCGACCAGCCGCACCGTCCCGCCACCGCCGCGCCCGAAGCCGTCCGCTCGCACCGCAACCCCAATTAGTAAACTTTCCTAACACACCTCGCGGCGATCCTCGCCCCACCCGCCCCCGGCGTCAAGACGCGCTCCCTCCCACCGCCCCGTGTTGCGGGGCGGGTCGCTCCCTGGCGAGCATGAAAGCGGGCTGGACCTCACCCCGAGTGACGAGGACAGGTGCTGACATGACCGACTGGGACGCCCAGGACCCGGAACCCGCCGAGGACGACGGCGTTCTCGAACCGGCCGATTCGCTGCTGACGGACCGGCTCGAGGACGACCCGCTGGACACCGGCCTGATCCCCGCGGACGGCTACCACGGGGCGACCGCGTACGGCACCACCCCGTCCGAGGCCGAGCGCGGCGAGTCCCTGGAGCAGCTGCTCGCCGAGGAGGAGCCGGACGAGCTCCCGGAGACGGTCGACGACCGCTGGGCCGAGGGCCCGTCCCCGCGGGCCGGCCGCCTTATGGAGGACGGCATCGACACCGAGGGCACCGACGTCGGCCGCGACGGATACGCCGCGAGCGCCGAGGAGGCCGCCGTCCACGTGGTCTACCCGGACGACGACGCGGAGGCCGAGTTCGACGACGCCGTCCCCGAGGAGACCCTGCGCGAGGCGGTCCGCTTCACCGTCCTGGACGATCTCGCCGACCGCGTCCCGGACGACGACTACCGCTGACCGCCCCCTCAGCCCGCCGGCGGCAGGTCCAGCTCCGCCACCAGCAGTCGCGGCCCGCTCTCGTCCGCCTCCGCCAGCACGGCCCCGTCCGGTGCCCACACGGCGCTGCCCCCGCAGCCCGTCCACGGCCCGGCGGGGCCGACGTGGTTCGCCAGCACCACGTACATCCCGGTCGCCTTCGCGATCGCCGGGTGCACGGTGCGCCGCTCCTCCCGCCCGCCCCCGGTGCCGTACAGCGAACTCGCCAGGTGCACCCGGCACCCCGCGGCGGCGTTCCGCGCGCTGACCTCCGGGAAGTGGTTGTCGTAGCAGGTCGCCAGCGAGTACCCCACCCCGTCCAGCGAGAACCGTCCGCCGCCCTCGCCCGGCGCGAACACCCCCTGCTCCTGCTCGTACAGGTGCTCCTTGGCGTACGTCGTCAGCACCGCGCCGTCCGGCCCGTACACCGTGCTCACGATCTGCGGCCGCCCGTCCGGCCCCGGCGCGGCCCCGTTGACCACCACCGCCACCCCCGATACCCGCACCGGGTCCAGGCGCGGATCCTCCGGCCCCGCCCACAACCCCCGGTCCGCGGCGATCTCCTCGAGCGCGTACCCCGTCAGCGCCAGCTCGGCCGTGACCAGCACCGCCGCGCCCGCGTCACGCGCCTGCCCGGCCAAGGCGGCGATCTGCCGGACGTTCGCCGCCACCTCCCCCGGCACACAGCTGAACTGCCCCGCCGCCACCCGCACCACCACGACCACATCCTCCCGAGAACCGACCCACCGAAGGGTATCCCCGGCGCGCACGTCAGTTCGGAGGTGGCGTCGGCCCCGTTCCCGCCGGGTGGAGCCGGAGGGAACGGAGCCGGTCGCCGACGAGCTGTCAGCGGGCGTGGACGGTCATCCGCAGGCCCCTGGGCGCGAGGGTGGCGCCCTTGGTCCAGGCGTCGCGCCGGCCGAGGACCGGGCGCAGCCGCCAGCGGGCGGCGATGGAGGCGAGGGCGAGCACGGCCTCGGTCATCGCGAAGCCGTCGCCGATGCACTTGCGGGCGCCTTCGCCGAACGGCAGGAACTCGCCGGTGGGCGGGCGGGATTCGCGTTGTCCGGCCCACCGGTCCGGGTCGTACCGGTCGGGGTCGGGGTAGAGCTCGGCGCGGCCGTGCACCTGGTAGGGGCTGTAGAACAGGTTGGTGCCGGCCGGGACGGGGTGCCCGCCGAGTTCGGCGTCGGCGGGCGGGCGCCGGCTGAGCAACCAGGCCGGGGAGTAGCGCCGCAGGGTCTCCTCGACGACCTGGCGGGTGTACGGGAGCTGGGGCAGGTCGTCGAAGGTCGCGGGTCGGCCGGCCAGGACCCGGTCGCATTCGGCATGCAGGCGCTGTTCGACCTCGGGGTGGCGGGCGAGCGTGCGCAGGGTGGTGGCGAGCAGCGAGCCCATGGTCTCCACGGAGGCGACCAGCATGTTGACCACCTGGTCGTAGATCTCGTCCTGATCGAGCGGCCGCTCGCCGTCCTCGGCGTGCAGCAGCAGGGACAGCAGGTCGCCGTGGTCGACGCCGGCCTGCCGGTAGTCGCGAATGTAGCGGTGGGCGTAGTCGCGCAGTCGGGCGTTGGCCCGGTCGTAGCGGGTCTTGGCGGGGGTGGGCAGCCGGTCGAACGGGGCGGGGGTGAGCATCCGCCGGTACATGCCGCCGAGCACTTCCCGCATGGTGTCGACGAGTTCGCGGTGCTCGGCGCGTTCCGCGGTGACCGCGAACATGGTGGCGCCGGCGATCCGGGAGGTGAGTTCGTGGGTGGCGGCGCCGACGTCGAGCGTCTCGCCGTCCCGCCAGGCGGCGGTGGTCCGGTCGATCTGATCGGTCATCAGGGCGGCGTAGCCGGGCAACCGGGAGCGGTGGAAGGCGGGTTGGAGGAGTCGGCGCTGGCGTCGGTGGTCGCGGTAGGGGCAGGTGACCAGGCCGTTGCCCGCGAACTCGCGGCCGCGGTCGAAGAACGCCCCGCCCTTGTCGAAGGTGCGGTCGTCGACCAGCATCCGGTGGACCAGGTCGGGGTGGCAGACCACCAGCGCGCGGACCGGGCCGAGCCGGATGGCGACCAGATCGCCGTGGGCGGGCAGGCCGCGCAGGAAGGCGTGCGGGTCGCGCAGCCAGGGCAGCAGGTGGCCGGCCAGCGGCAGGGCTCCGGGGGCGGTGGCCCAGGTGTAGCGGGTGGTGCGGGCAGCCGGGGCGGTGCGGCGGACGGCGGTCACGGCCGGGCTCCGATCGCGGTCAACTCCGGTGCGGAGGTGGCCTGGTAGCGGGCGGAGCGGGCTGCCCAGGCCTCGTTGGCGGCTATCCAGTCGCGCAGGCTCTGGACGAAGCGGTCGGCGGCGTCCTGCTCCGCCGGGTCGAGGGCGAGCCGGCGGTGGACTGCGGGCAGGTCGGCGGCGAGGGCCGCGAACCGGGCGGCCTTCCGGTGGGCGAGGCCGGCGGCCGCGGCGAGGGCGTCGGGCCGGGGCAGGCCGTCGGCACGTTCCAGGACGAGCACCAGGTTGTGCGGGTCGCCGAGGGCGGCCTCCTTGCCAACCGAGAAGACGTCGTTGGCGATCCCGACGAGCTCCGTGGCGAGCCCCAGCAACGCGCTGAACTCGGCGGCGCGGTAGGCGCGTTCGGGCATCCGGTAGTGCTGGATCCGCTCGCCGAGGTCGACGCACGGCAGGATGCCGACGGTGTCGCGGCGCAGTTCCAGGTAGCGGTCGACGGTGAGCGGGCCGCCGGTGCGGCGGTTGTCCGCCTCGACGACGTGCGAGAGGAAGTAGCTCCGCCAGTGGTCGGCGGCGCGGCGCTGCCAGTCGGCGGTCATGCCGCGGCGGCTGCGCTGCCAGAGGTCGGCGAAGGCGTGCACCATCGGCGCCGCGTCGGCGGCGGCCCGGTCGGCGTCGAGGACCCCGGTCAGGGTGCGGCAGATCCGTGCCGTGGCGCCCGGGTCGGCACCGAGCGGGCTGTCGAACTGATCGTCGAACAGGAAGAACAGGCTGAGCACGTCGAGGCCGAGGGTGAGGTCGTCGCCGCGCGCGTCCGGATAGCTGCGTGCGGCGAGTTCGGCGAGGTTCCAGCCCAGGTAGCGGTCCATCGCCGCGTCGTCGGGGATCAGCCGCTGCCTGCTCAGCCAGGCGGTGTTGGCACGGCGGGCCGCGTCCTCGTCCGGGCTGCGGCGTCTCTCGAAGGGCAGCGCCGGCTCGGTGGTGTGGGCCACGGACGCACCTCCAGTGGTTCGGTCCGCAAAGGGGAGCGGGCTGCTCCGATTGTCGGCTCGAACAGTTCCACGGACGGCTGCGCGGGCCGGTTCGAAAAGTTGGCCCGCGCAACCGTCCGGGTTTCCTGCTTCCCGTCAGCCGCGGAGGTGAGCGGGCGTGTCGGTGGGACAGACCTTGTGGACGAAGGCCCGCCGCAGCCCGTGGTAGGGCTCGTCGGGGTCGGTGAAGTTCCGCCGCATCCGGGCGAGTTCCTCAGCCCGGTAGGCGGCCAGCGGCTTGACCGCCTCGTCGGCCGCCCGCGTGCGCTTCTTCTCCAGCAGCCGTTCGGTGAGGTCGGGCGCCCCGGCAAGTTCGGCGGCCCGGCGGCGCACCCAGGTGCGGAACTCCTCGGCGGTGCCGGGCTGTACCCGGTCGACCAGGCCGAGCGCGGCGGCCTCGGCGGCGCCGACCGGCAGGGCCGCGGTGGTGAGCCGCTCGGCTTCCTCGGCGCCGACCCGGCGGGGCAGGCTGTAGGTCCAGTACTCGGAGCCGTACAGGCCCATCAGCCGGTAGTGCGGGTTGAGCACGGCGGCGTCGCGGCACCAGACCTCGTCGGCGGCGATGGCGAGCATGACGCCGCCGGCTGCGGCGTTTCCGGGCAGCGCGGAGACGGTGAGCTTGTCGGTGGTGGTGAGGATCGCCTCGACCAGGTCGTCCATCGCGTTGATGTTGCGCCAGGACTCCTCGGCGGGGTCCGCGGCGGCCTCGATGACGTTCAGGTGGATGCCGTTGGAGTAGAAGTCGCGCACCGGGCCGAGCACCAGCACGCTGGTCGGCCGGGCCTTGGCCGCGCGGTAGGCGGCGAGCAGCCGACGGCACTGATCGGTGCTCATCGCGCCGCTGGGGAAGGCGAATTCGAGGTATCCGACGGCTCCCTCCTCGCGGTAGCGCAGCTCCGCCCAGGTCTCTTCGACGCCGGCCCTGGCCGGCGTGGCGGACCATTCGGGCACCGCCTTCACCAGGTCGCCGAGGGCGAGCTGGGCGGGCAGCTTGAAGGTGACCGGGCCGCCGGGGGTGCGGCGTGGGCGCAGCTGCGGGATCCACACCGCACCGTCGACGGTGGCCCGGCAGATCGCGCCGTCCCGGGTGGCGATCACCGCGCCGGGCTCGCCGCGCAGCCGCTCCTCGGGGTGGCCGCCGTGCAGGAAGTACTCGCGGCCGTACAGCTCGTCGAGCACGCCCGGCTGGGAGTCGGCGGCGCGCAGCTTGCGCACCACGGTGGCGGTGTCGTCGGCGGCCCAGTCGATCCGGCGGTCCTGCTGGGTGTGCCAGGGCCGCAGCCGCCCGGTGACGTCGGGACGGGTGTAGTCGAGCGCCTCCGGGGTGAAGGTGCCGGAGGCGAACCGCTCGACCGCGAGCAGCGCGGCCTGCACGGCGGCGTCGGCGGCCTCGGTGCGGTACAACTCGCTCTTGCCGCACGGCTGGACGGTGAACGGCACGGACGCCCAGATCGGTCCGGCGTCCATCTCGGCGATCGCCTGCAGCACGGTGACGCCCCACTCGGCGGCGCCTTCGGTGATCGCCCAGTCCAGCGAGGACGGCCCGCGGTCGCCCATCGGCCCGGGATGGACGATCAGCACCGGATGCGCCTTCCAGACGTCCTCCGGGATCGCCCGCGTGAGCATCGGACAGAGGATCAGGTCGGGTCCGAACCGGGCCACGGCGGCCCGGACCGGCTCGTCGCCCAACGCGAGTTCCACGCTCACGGTGTGCCCGAGGGCGCGGAGTTCGGTGTGGATGCGCTGGGTGAGACTGTTGAACGCACTGGCTACGAGCAGGACGCGCACGGTGCCCTCCGGACGGGGTGTCGGGATGTCCGCAGGACGATGCGAAAGGTGCGGACGGCCAGGACAACGGGCCGTCCGGGCCGCCGGGTTCACCCCCTGGCCCGTACCGGGCCAGGCGTCAGGCTTCGGCGGTGCGGGCCCTGGCCAGGAGGTCTTCGACCGCCTTGACCGGTCCGGTGCTGCGACCCTGTTCGCGGGCGAGGCGCAGGGCCCGCTCCCACTGCTCGTGGGCCTCGACGGTGCGGCCCGCGTCGTAGTGGACCTGGCCCATGAAGTGGGCGTAGTCGAACTCGGCGTGGGCGTCGCTGCCCTGGGCCCGGCCGAGTTCCCGCATGCGCTCGATCTGGACCAGCGCCTCCGGGGTGCGGCCGAGTGCGTGCAGGACCTGGGCGTAGGTCTTGGTGGTGACGACCGTGAACGGGTCGAACTCCCGTCCGGCCAGCAGGTGCAGCGCCTCCTCGACCGGCTCCAGGGCGTCCTCGGGCCGACCGAGCACCACCAGGGAGTCGGCCAGGTTGTTCAGCGCCTGGGACAGCAGCCGACCGTCGCCCAGCTGCCGGCAGCCCTCGATGGCCGCCTTGATGTGTTCGACCGCGTCGGCCTCAGCGTCGGCGTCCGGCAGGAAGCTGGCCTTCATGGCCAGGAACCGGTGCCGCAACAGCGGCCGGTCGTCGCCCTCGGCGAGCTCCGCGGCCCGCTCGGAGCGCTGCAGCGCCTCCTCGTGGCGTCCCAGCCAGCCCAGCGACAGGCTGTGGTTGGAATACAGGTGCGGCCAGTTGTGGTCCTCGGCCTCGGCGGTGAGCGCGGCGAGCGCCCGGGACGCGACCTGCTCCCATTCGCGGAACAGTCCGGCGTCGTTGTAGAGGTATCCGGCGTTCTCCACCAGTCGGCCCGCGAACGCGGGGCGCCGCCAGTCGCAGGTCAGGGTGACCAGGTCGCGGATCGCGGGTTCCTCGGTGCGGAACCAGGTGAGTGCCCCGGCGGCGCCGCCGAAGGCCGGGGGCTGGTCGCCGGGCCGCGGCGCGGGGACGTGGCGGCGGGCGTCGGGCCGGGACGGTGCGACGGCTGCCGCGGCGGTGGCCAGGTAGTGGTCGACCAACCGGGCCAGCGCGGCGTCGCGCTCGCTCGCGGGGAGCTGCTCGGCGAGTTGCCGGGCGTAGATCCGGACCAGGTCGTGCCGGGCGAACCGCCCGGGCGCGGTCTCCTGGACCAGGTGGGCCAGGTGCAGCACGTCGAGTGCCTGGCGCGCGGCGCGCCGGTCGGTGTCGGCGAGCGCGGCGGCCGCCTGGATGCCGACCTGCTGCGCGGGGTGGACCCCGAGCAGCCGGAAGAGCTCGGCGGCCCCGGCGGGCAGCGTACGGACCGTCAGTTCCAGGGCCGCCTCGATGCTCAGGGTGCCCGTGGTGGCGAGGGTGGCCAGCCGGGAGCGCTCGTCGGCGAGTTCGCCGACCAGGGCGCTGAGCGGCCAGTCCGGGCGGACCGCGAGCCGGGCGCCGGCGATCCGGATCGCCAGCGGCAGCCCGTCGCACAACTCCACCACCCGCTGCGCCGCCGCCGGTTCGGCCGCCATCCGGGCCGGGCCGACCAGTCCCGCGAGCACATCGCGCGCGGCGGCGTGCTCCAGCGCCTCCAGCGCCACGATCGGCACCCCGTGCCCGGCTTCCAGGTCCATCAGCCGGTGGCGGCTGGTGACCACCGCGACACAGCCCGATTCGTCGGGCAGCAGCGGCAGCACCTGGGCCCCGCTGCGGGCGTTGTCGAGTACCAACAGGACGCGCCGGCCAGCGAGTTCGGCCCGGTAGCGGGCGGCGGCCTCGTCCAGGCCGGTCGGCACCTCCCGGCTGTCCACGCCGAGCGCCCGCAGCACGATCGCCAGGGCCTCCTCGGCGCGCAGCGGTTCGGTCTCGTCGAAGCCGCGCAGGTTGACCAGGATTCGTCCGTCCGGGAACCGTTCGGCGTTGCGCCGTGCCCAGTGCACGACCAGGGCGCTCTTGCCGACACCGGGCGGCCCGGCGACCAGGACCGCCCCGTCGCCGCCCGGTCGGGCGAGTTCGCCGAGCCGGGCGAGTTCCCGATCGCGGCCGGTGAAACCGCGCGGCTCGCGCGGGAGCAGGTCGACCACGGTCGGGGCGAGGAGTGTCCGCAGTGGCTCGCCGGTGGGGGCGGCAGGGCGATCCGATGCGGCAGCGGGGGCGGCCGCGGTCGTGGTGGGCGGGGCCGCCGACACCTGGACGAGCGCCTCCTGCAGTGCGCTGCCGGGCGTCAGGCCGAGTTCGTCCAGCAGTCGGGCCCGGGCCTCCTCGTACACGGCGATCGCCTCGGCCGGCCGGCCTTCCTGCGCCAGGCAGAGCATCACCAGCCGTACCAGCGACTCGCGCAGCGGGTTCTCCGCCAGCCGGTCCGTCAACTCGTCGGTCACGGACGGCCCCTGACCGTCCGCCAGCACGTGCTCGGCGAGCGCCTCGGTGGCCCGCAGTCGGACGTCCTCGAGCCTGGCTCCTTCGGTCTCCCGCAGCTTCGGCGAGTCGCAGTCCGTGAGGACCCGCCCGCGCCACAGACCGAGCGCCTCCCGCAGCAGCGGTACCGCGGCCGGCCCACCGGCGGTGCCCGCGTCGGCGAGCAGCCGCTCCATCCGCTGGACGTCGGTGTGACCGGGCTCGGTGCGCAACTGGTAGCCGGAGGCGGTGGTCTCCAGGCGCAGGCTGTCGTCGAGCAGGGCGCGGAGCTGGGACACGTGGCCCTGCAGGGCGGCCTTCGCGGTCGGGGGATGGTCCTCTCCCCACACCAGTTCGAGCAGCCGGTCGACCGTCACCTCCCGATTGGCGTTCAGCGCGAGCACGGCCAGCACCGCCCGTCGGCGGGCACCGCCGATGCGCACCACCGAGCCGTCCACGTCCCGGAGTTCCACCGGCCCCAGCAGCAGAACCTGCACGACACCTCGCTTCTCGCCGACCGGCCGAGGCGCTCCGACGCCCCACGGCGCCGGATGCCCTGCCCGGAGTCTAGACCCGCCCTTCGCAGGTCTTTGATCCCGTTCTGCGGCGACCGGGTTCGGGTGATCTCGACATCGAGGGGACCGATGGGACCGAGGCCCCGGCCCCCCCCGGGCCGGCCGTCAGCGGCAGGCGGCGCTGACGGTGTGGGCGAGGCGCTGGTACGGGTTGAACCCGGAGAGCTCGAGGGAACTGGAGACCACCCCGAAGAACGCCCGGCGCAGCCGGTGCCCGTCGGCGGGGGCGAGGCGGTAGGTGGCGCGGACGGCGAGGTCGGTGTCGATGAAGAGGGCGGCGTCCCGGTCGGCGGCCGCCGCGAGCGCGATGTGGCCCCAGATCGCACCGATCGCCTCCCGCAGCGCGGCTGCGGGAGCAATCCCGTACAGCCCGTTGGCGGCCAGCGCCGTGTCGAACGACTGCTGCCATCCGCCCGCGAGTTGACGGTAGGCGTCGAGGTCGTCGGCCTGGTCGCAGCGGGCCAGCACGCTCGCCGCGGCAGCGATGCAGCCGGCGGGTGCGGCGGTGCCGGCGAGCATGCGGCGGGTCACCAGGTGGGCGGTCTCCTCGACGGTACGCCGGTGGGGCTGCCAGGCAGCGGCCCAGTCGGGCGTGTGCAGGGCGGTGCCGGGCGCGGGCCGGACGGTGCGCAGCCTGGTGCCGGGCGCGGGCGGGGCGGCGGCGCGGGCGGTGTCACCGCCGGTGCGCTGGTAGGCGAGGAGTTGGCGGCGCACGTTGTAGCGCGGGATCAGCGGGTAGAACACGCTGAATCCCATGGCGTGTTCGGCCGCCTCGTCGTGTCCGGGCACGCCGCAGTCGCAGGCCAGGGCGGCGTCGGTGGACGCGGCGAGGGCGTGCCCGTAGTCGGCGGTGGCCTCGGGTCCGTGGTGGGCGAGGGCACTGAGGAACTCGTTGCCGGTCTCGTGGTTCAGGGCGTCCGGCACCGCGTCGATGACGTCGTCGTAGCGCAGCACGCTGGTCAGCACGCGGGCGGTGGAAGGGCAGGAGACGGCGGGGCGGAAGGTCCCGTCGAGGCCGGCCAGGTGGCGGTAGCCGGCCGATCCGGCGACCACCCGGACCAGCGGCGGGTAGAAGCCCTCCCACCAGCGGGAGACCACACAGTCCTCCGGGGTCGCGGCCGGTTCGTCGCGGTCGAGGGAGAGCGTGCCCTTCGCGGCGTCTTCCTGGAGTTCGTCCTTGAGGTAGGTGAGGGCCGCGCCCAGGGCCATCTCACGGGCCATCAGGTCCGGTGCGCTGCCGGTCAGGCGGGCGTACCCCTCGCCGGCGGCGCGCAGGTACGGTTCGGCGGAGTCGACGCCGGAGCCGTCAGCGGCACCGACGAAGTCGGCGGCCAGGGTGAAGCACAGCATGGAGGCGAACAGGTCGAGCTGGTCGAGGCCGGCCCGCGGGAAGGTCCACGAGTAGACCGCACCGAGGTAGTCCCGCATGGTCATCACCTGGTCGACCGAACCGGGGTTGCGCCGCCGGTACTCCGTCCACAGCCGGTTCGCCTCGCCGCCCTTGCTGGGTGAGACGGCGGCCAGCCCGGCCAGGCCCCGGGCGGTCCGGCCGCCGCCCTGGTCCCAGAGGGTCGCGGCGTGCCGCCCGGCGACCCTGCGCAACGTGTCGCCGACCGGCCCGGCGAGCAGGGCGTCCCGCAGGCCCGGCGACCGGGCCGCGACCAGGGCCTCCCGGGCGGCCGCGAGCCCCTCCGGGTCGCACGGGATCCGCGTCGACCGGTACGGCCGGTAGTCGGGCGGGCGGACCATGGCGGTCACCACCGCACCGGCCTCGGCCCGCCGGGGCGCGGCAGTACCCAGCCCGGCCACGCCCCCCGTCGCCAGTCCCGCGCTCTCGGCGCTCCACAGGGCCTCGGCCAGTCCCATCGCACTCTCCGTCCTCGGTCTCGGACCTCGCACGCGCGACTCGCCGCGACGGCGAAGGCGGCACGCACCCCCCTCGACGTGCGGCCCCCCTTCGCGGTTCACACCCCGCCCGCCCGCGGCCCGACCGCCGCCACCCGCACCACCGCGGGCGCTCGACCGCCCGACGGCCCCAGCACAGAAGCCGTCCGGATCACCGTCACCACGACGGCGTTCCGAACGGCTTCCCTTGCCCAGCGGGCGTCAGTGCAATGTCCGACGCCCGAGTCAGCCGGCCTGGTTGGTGTCGGTCAACTCGGGCTGCTGCGGGGCCTGCGGCTGCGGCTGCGCGGGCACGGAGGCGGTGGCCCGGGTGCGGTTCGCCAGCGACCGGACGAAGTTGACGACCATCACGACCGGCAGAATGAACGCCTTGAAGAAAATCATGTACGTGCCGCCCTCGAAGAGGAATCCGAGGTAAAAGCCGTAACCGACGAAGCCGACACCGGCAACCGCATTGAAGATGCGCCAGCCGTTGCTCAGGCCGGAGTTGTTGAGCAGGCCGATCCCGACCATCGCCACGCCGCTGATGAGCAGCAGCACGACATACCAGGAGAAGAGCGGTTCGGCACCGAAATCGATGTTCACAGGATTCCGCACCCGATTTCCCGCGGCAGGCACGGACACCCGGGCGGGGTTCCGGAATGGGGGCGGAATTCACGGATAAATCCGGACCGAGTCGGACGATTCGCGGACATCAGCCGCCACCGCACCGCCAGGCTCCGCACCCGCCGCGACCGTCGTCGCGGACCGGCGACCTGCGCGTGGCGACAGTGCGGCCAGTCCCGCGACGCGATCGAACGCCGCACCCATCGACCGCCGACCCGCCGTTGCGCCGCCCCGGATTTCGCGGGCCGACGAGAAACTTTCACTCGCCCCGCAGCACGGACGGCAGCCGCCGCACCCGACGAAGCGTCACCACCGCACCGCCGGTCGAACCGGCGCCCCCGGCCCTGAGCTGGCACGTCGCGCGCGACGGCGGCCGGCACCCGCAATCGTCGCGCCACCGACCTCGAAGCCGGCCCGCCCGCGCCGGAGTTGACTGCGTGCGCCGAGCGATGCACGCTGCCGCCGTCGCCCTCACAACACTCTGCACGTGCCTTCGAGGAGCAGACCTTCACCCGAATGTGAGCGCTCACATTCGGCGAGCCCCGCACCACAGTGCGCCTCAGGCGGTGCCCCACCCGCGCGCAGCACCGCGGGTCCGACCGCGCGTCATCGGACCGTTTCAGCTGGACGACGGAAGATCCGCCTGCCAGCGCCCTGAGCTCCTGTCCACCCACAGCGAAGGAAGAGCCATGAAACGCAGATCCCTGTTCACACCCGTGCTGGCCTCGCTGGTCGTGATGCTGGCCGCGATCAGCATGACGCTGGGCTCCGGCGCCAGTGCGACCGCCGCTCCGGTCAGGGCCGCCGCCGTCACCGCTGCGGGTAGCGCCGGCTGTGGCAAGGCGCCCGCGCTGGCGAGCGGCACCCACACGATCTCCAGCAGCGGCCAGAACCGCACGTACATCCTGCGGGTCCCGGCCAACTACGACCAGAACCGTTCCTACCGGCTGGTCTTCGGCTTCCACTGGGTGGGCGGCACCGCCAACGACGTCGACTCCGGCGGCACCGACGGGTACAACTGGTCCTACTACGGGCTGCGGCGCCTGGCGGACAACGACAACAACGGCACCGTCTTCGTCGCGCCGCAGGGCATCAACAACGGCTGGGGCAACTCCAACGGCCAGGACCTCACCTTCGTCGACGACATGACCAGGCAGCTCGAAGCCGGCCTGTGCATCGACACCACCCAGCTGTACTCGACCGGTTTCAGCTACGGCGGCTCGATGACCTACGCGCTCGCGTGCGCCCGGCCGACGGTCTTCCGCGCGGTCGCGGTCTACTCCGGGGCGAACCTCAGCGGCTGCAGCGGCGGCACCCAGCCGATCGCGTACATGGGGCTCCACGGCCTCCGGGACAACGTCCTGCCCATCTCCGGGGGACGGGCGCTGCGTGACCAGTTCGTCCGGAACAACGGCTGTACCCCGCAGAACCCGCCGGAGCCCGCGTCCGGCAGCCTGACGCACGTCGTCACCGCGTACTCCGGGTGCAAGTCCGGGTATCCGGTCGTCTGGGCCGCGTTCGACGGCGCGGGCCACGACCCCGGCCCCATCGACGGGTGCACCTGCGACGGCTGGCACACCTGGACGTCCGGCGAGGTGTGGAAGTTCTTCAGCCAGTTCGGCTCCGGCACCACTCCTCCCCCGCCGCCCGGCAGCAACCAGGAGATCGTGGGCCAGGCGTCGGGCCGTTGCGTGGACGTCGGCGGCGCCTCGACGACCAACGGCACGCAGACCCAGCTGTGGGACTGCCACGGCGGGACCAACCAGCGCTGGACCTACACGGCGGGCAAGCAGCTCATGGTCTACGGCAACAAGTGCCTGGACGCCTCGGCCAAGGGGACCAGCAACGGCACCGCCGTGGTGATCTGGGACTGCAACGGGCAGACCAACCAGCAGTGGAACGTCAACTCCGACGGCTCGATCACCGGAGTGCAGTCCGGCCTCTGTCTGGACGCGACCGGCACGGGCACCGCGAACGGGACGAAGATCCAGCTGTGGGCCTGCTCCGGCGCGGGCAACCAGCAGTGGAGTCTGCGCAGCTGAACCAGTACGTCGGGGCCGGTCCCACCCCGCGGTGGGACCGGCCCCGACGCCGTCTGCCGTCGCCCGCGCCTGAGTTCAGCCGACGGCGCTCACCTGACGCATCGTCAGGAGAGGGTCCACTGCTGGTTGGACTGGCCGCTGCAGGCCCACAGTTGCACCAGTGCGCCGTTGCTGGTGGAGACGCCGGTCACGTCCAGGCAGAGTCCGGACTGGACTCCGGTGACGGTGCCGTTGGCGTTGAAGGTCCACTGCTGGTTGGTCTGCCCGTTGCAGGTCCAGATCGCGACCTTGGTGCCGTTGGTGGTGCCCTTGCCGTAGGCGTCCAGGCAGAGCTGGCCGGAGCCGCTGTAGACCGTCAACTCGCCGTTCGCGGTGCGGGTGAAGGTCTGGTTGGCCTGGCCGTTGCAGTCCCAGATCTCGGTCTGGGTGCCCAGGGTGGTCGACCCGTTCGGGATGTCCAGGCACTTGCCCGCGCCCACGGCGTGCAGCGCTCCGGTGGTGCTGCCGCTGCCGCCGCTCGTCACGCCCGCCTGGGCGATCACCTGCTGCGCCCCGGACGGCCAGTTGGTGCCGCTGACCTGGACGTTGCCGGTGAGGACGTTGTTGTGCGGGGCGCCGGTGGCGACCTGGGTGGCGCCGCCGTTGTACCAGTTGCCGGAGAAGGTGTTGTCGTTGGTGTTGTTGCTGCCGCTCGCGTTGGTGAAGGCCCACACGCCGGAGTCCTGGACCACGTTGCTGCTCAGGGTCTCGGAGCGGGAGCCCTCGTCGAGGTAGAGGCCGACGGTGTTCTTGTTGTCGTAGACGTAGTTGTGGTCGATGCTCGTGCCGGGGTTCGCGGACAGGCTGTAGATGCTGCCGCCGTCGTGGAACACCTTCTTGGTGCCGTGCACCTTGTTGTAGCTGACCACGGTGTTCTTCAGGGTCGTCGCCGTGGTGTAGACGGGCTGGTAGTTGTAGAGGCCGCGGTTGCGGTAGTCCTGGCTGCCGCCGATGTCGTTGGCGCCCCAGCCCCAGCCGACGTCGATGCCGTCGTAGGCGAGGTTCGAGACCTCGTTGTGGGTGATGACGGCGTGCGTGACGTAGGTCGAGAGGATCCCGGCCATGTCCTTGTAGTCCTTGGCGACGTCGCTGATCTGGTTGTCCTGGATGGTGATGTTCTGGTTCGTCATCGCCGCGTTGGACGGGTGGTGGGCGTCGGGCTGCACGCCGCCGACCACGATGCCCGCCCCGGAGTCGTCGGTGAAGGTGTTGCCCGAGACCGTGATGCCCGAGGCTCCCAGGCCGACGCCGGAGGCGTGGGCGTTGGCGTCGTTGCCGATGCCGAGACCCACCTGGCCCAGGTGGGCGAACGTGTTCCCGGAGAAGGTGACGGAGGAGGCCGCCGAGACCTGCACGGCCGCGGGCACCTGGCTCCAGCTGTTGCGCGCGGCCTCGAACAGCTGGCATCCCGACTGGCAGGAGGTCATGAAGTCCGCGGGCTGGGTGACGGCGCTCCCCAGGAACGCCCCGCTCTGCTGGTCCGCGTAACCGACGGAGGTGCTGGGCTGCAGCCAGGTGGTGTGCGCGAAGCCGATGCCCTGGAAGGTGAGGTCGTGCGCGGGGTTGGTGTAGCTGCCGCCGATCTGCAACAGGGAGGTCAGCCGCGGCAGTTCGATGTCGTGCGCGGTGGCGGACCAGCCCGCGGGGGCCTTGTAGTACAGCTGGCCCGCCTGCGGGTCCAGGAACCACTGCCCGGCGGTCTTCAGGAACGCGTAGGAGTTCTCCAACTGCAGCGACCCGCCGGCGAAGGGCTTGGCCAGGGTGTCGTAGCCCCAGTTGTTGTTGTTCCACGCCGGCTGCTGCATGGTCACGGTGGTCCCGCTGATGGACTGCACCGGGGCGAAGCGGTCGGTGAAGGAGTTCTGGCTCTCCAGCTCGATCCGGCTCTGCTGCGGCAGCGAAGCCAGGTAGTTCAGCGCCGGGTTGGTGATGGTCATCCCGCTCGCGGTGATGTTCACGTCGCTGCGCGAGATCGGGATCGCCGCCCGCGGCGCCAGCATCCCGTCGACGTACAGCTGCCGGGAGTCGGCTCCGGTCGGGACCGACGCCGCGTAGATGTTGTTCGCGGAGTCCTTCAGGGTCCAGCCGGTCACCTGCTGCCCGCCCGACAACACCGGACTCGCGCCGGGGGCGGCCTGCCAGATCACCCGGTGGCCGTTGCTGCCCGAGTCGGCGCTGCCGAGCGTGAGCGGCGCGGACAGCCGGTAGGTGCCGCCCGCGAGCTGCACCACGATGTCGCCGGACATGTTCCCGTTGACGGCCTCCACGGAGGTCTTCGCCTGGGTCAGGGAGCAGGGCGCCGCGGCGGAGCAGGCGGTACCGCTTCCGGTCGGCGACACGTACAGGGTGGTCGCCGTCGCCGCCTGCGAGACCGCGGCGGGCGCGATCACGGCGGCGGCGACCGTCAGGGCCGCGGCGACGGACCCTCTCGTGCGGCGAGACGCCGGAATCCTGCGTTGGGTGGGCTTCATGGGGTCGCTCTCTCCTCGCATGGGTGGTGTGGCGGGGCAGGGCGGGGCGGCTGGAGCGCCGCCCTCATGGAGCGTCCCCGGCCGGTGCCGGCCGGGGACGGGTTCGTGCGCGCGGGTGGGCGCCTCAGCTCAACTGCGGGCCCATTTCTGGTTGCTGGCACCGGTGCACTGCCACAACTGGATCAGGGTGCCGTTCGCGGTGCCGTAGGCGCTGACGTCCAGGCACAGGCCGGACTGGACGCCGGTGACGGTGCCGTCGGCGTTGAGGTTCCACTGCTGGTTGGTCTGGCCGTTGCAGTCCCAGATGATCGCCTTGGTGCCGTTCGCGGTGCCCTTGGCCTCGGCATCCAGGCACTTGCCGCCGAAGACCCGCAGTTCCTTCGCGGCGGTCGGCGTCCACTGCTGGTTCGTGCCGCCGTGGCAGTCCCACAACTGGGTCTGCGTGCCGTTGGTCTGACTGCTGTTCGGGACGTCCAGGCAGCGGTTGGCGCTGGTGCTGCGCAGCGGGGCGGCCGCGCCACCGCCGCTGGTCCCGTAGCCCGCGGCGTTGACGCTCGTCTGCACCGAGTTCTCGGTGGCGTCGGTCGGGAAGCCCGCGGTGATGGCGCCCTCGAAGAACTCGCCCTGGCCGGAGACGCTGTTGTCGCCGCCGGTCCCGAGCAGCAGGGAGCTGTCGGTCTTCATCGGCGAGTAGCCGCCCGGCAGCGCACCGGAGTAGGTGGTGGTGAGCCCGCCGCTCGCCGCGTTCCCGTACTTCAGGGTGAAGTTGCTGGTCCCGTTGTTCTTCTCCAGGGCGGTGACGAAGGGGTAGTGCACGCCCTGGTTGTTGGGGTCCTTGTTGGAGCCGGTGTTGGTGTGGAACATCCCGTTCTCCAGGTCGGCCTCGACCCAGGGGCCGGTGCCGGTGCAGCCGCCGAACCAGCAAGCGTTGCCCCAGTAGATGGCGTTCATGGTGGCGTTGCCGGTGTCGGTGTGGCTGTTCTCGCCGCTTCCGTAGTCGAAGCAGCACCATTGGTTGGTGAAGTCGGACGAGGTCACCATGTAGATGCCCTCGGGCTGGGAGCCGGTGGGAGCCCCGTTGGCGTGGTCGACGCGGTAGCCCACGCCCTGGGTGACCTTGACGCCGAAGACCTGGTGACCGCCCGCCATGACGGGCAGCGCCGCGGCGTCGGCGCCGATGTCGGCGCCGTTCGGTCCCGGGCCCTTCCAGTAGCCGCCCGACGAGATGGGCAGGTCGTTGTGGCGGCTGGTCTGGTCGTAGATCTTGGTGATGATGCACGACGTTCCGGCGCAGAACGACGTCTGCGCCGACGCGTCGGCGTACCCGCCGACGGAGAGCAGGCCGACGTCGCGGGTGGTGTGGTCGGACGCGCGCTGGACCTGGTAGAGCGGCCCGTTGTACGCCGCGAACAGCGCCCGGGTCGTCGCGTGGGCCGCGATGCAGGGTGCGCTCCCTGCCGCGTACAGGTCGCAGGGCAGCGCCGCTGCCGCTGCGGGGAGAGCAGCGGCAGCGCGCTCCGCGCCCGGGGCGGGACCGCTCGCGGCGGCCCGGCCACCGAGGACGGCCATCGCCATCGCGAGGACCAGGAACAGGACGGCGGCCGGCCTGAGCGGGCGTAAGCCGGTGGAAACGGAGGACGTGCGGTGGTGCATCGGAGCCTCCCTCGAGTAAGGACATGAGTGCGGAACAATTGGTACGACACTCTCGGCCCGATGGATAGGACTCATCTGCACGGCGACAACCGCTCGAATACCGCCGGGTGCAGCGCGGAAGGACGTACGGACTTCCCGGTCCCGGCAGGGTGGAGCGGGTCATTCAGCCAGTTCGGAGCCGCCCATCGGAGCACAAGACACTCTCGCGAGGAGAGTTGCGGCGTCTCATTCATTGTGAGCGCTCACAATGAATGGAGGCGGAAAGCGGTACGCACTGCCCGCTACCGGGGGGCCCGGCGGGGCGAAATGAGACTGACACATATGTCGGCTGCAACTCAAGAGGTATGCAACACAAGCCTTCGTCGATGACGGAGGCTCCGCGGATCGCGCTCCAGACGGACGGCGATCACGCGTCCGGGCCGGGGCCATCGGACCGGTTCATCCGTTCTTCTCCGGGTATGCGTCGAAACATCAACGCCCACGCCCTCGGACGGTGAGCACCGTGACCATCCCGATCCCCTCCGACCCCGACGTCCGCCCGCCGGACCCCCCGGACAGCCCGCCGCGCCCCACCGATCCGCCGATCAGCCCACCGGTCCCGCCACCCGCCCCGCCGGACCCCGGGCCACCGACGCCCGCACCGCCCGCGCCGGAGCCGCCGGCACCCGAGCCGGACCCCTCCCCGGGACCGGTCGGCGCCTGACGGCTCAGCCCTGCTGCGGGTAGCCGATCTCGGCGATGTCCGCGGCCAACTCCGCCGGCGTCACCTCGGAGTTCAGCGCGGCGACGAGGTCCGGACCCAGCGGCCGCAGGGCGTAGACCTCGCGCACCGCCGCCAGGTCCACGGGAACCTCGTAGTACTCCTCGGCGAACCGCTGGAACGCCTCCGGCGACGCGTCGACCAGCAGCGCGAACAGCCCCGACGCACCGTCAGGATCATCACCACCCGCCGGGAACTCGATCGTCCCGTGCCGCCACCGGTCGTCCCCCGTCTCCCGCCACAGGCAGGCCGTCACGACCGGCACACCGTCCTCGTCGGAGAACGCCGGCTCCTCGACGAAGGGCCGGAACACCTCCGGAACGTCATCGAGCACGCCCGGCCACGGCTCGCCGTCCTCGTCGCGGCCCCGCCCGTACGGGCTCATCGGCGACTCGTGGTCGAAGCCCCTGACGTACGCCCCGGCCGCCGAGAACACGATGGAGTACTCGTCCCCCGAGCCGTTGCGCATCGAAGCGACCTCCTCCCCCTCGCCCCACCCGGCGTCGAAGGAGTGGTACCGCCCCTCCCAGTCCGGGCTGAGGATCGCGTCGAGCATCGCCACCGCGCGACACAGATCGCGCAGGTCGGCAACGGCGGGAAGTCGGCGGGCCACGTCGTACACAGTCACCGGATCATTCAACCGGACGTCCCTGACACCCCCGCCGCCACCTGGTCGAGGGCCAGGGTGATGGCGCCGTGCAGGGAGGCGTCCGCGGTGAAGCGGGCGGGGAGGACGGTGGGTGGGAAGGGGACGGCGCGGGCGAGGTGGGCGGTGAGGGCGGGGAGCAGGGTGGTGCGGGCGGCCATCATGCCGCCGCCGATGACGAGGCGTTCGGGGTCGAGGAGGACGGCGATGTTGGCGATCGCGGTGGCCAGGACGCCGAGGACCTGGCGGGCGAGGCGGTCGGCGGCGGGGTCGGTGCGGGTGAACAGCTGCTCGGCGGTCAGGGCTTCGCCGAGTTCGGCGGCGGTGCGGGCGGCGATGGCGTTGCCGCCGACGAGGTCCTCCAGCGGGGCGCGGCCGTCGATGTACAGGCCGTCGCCGTGGCCGGGGTCGAGGTAGCCGATCTCCCCGGCGGCGTGGTGCGCCCCGGTCAGGACCCGGCCGCCGAGGGTGACGGCGGCGGCGATGCCGGTGCCCAGGCTGAGGTAGACGCCGGGCTCGGCGCCGCGCAGCGCGCCGCGTCGCAGTTCGACCAGGGCGCCGGCCCGGACGTCGTTGGCGATCGCGACGGCGGGTACGTCCAGTTCGCGGCGCAGCCGGTCGGCGAGGGCGAGGCGTTCCCAGCCGGGCAGGTTGGGGGTGAGCAGGATCCGGTCGCTCTGGATCACCCCGGGGCTGACGGCCGCGTACCCGGCGACCTCCGCGGAGTACACCGTCCGTGCGTGCTCGGCGAGTTCGCGGACCGCGTCGGCGGTCCGGGCGAGGATCTGGTCCGGTCCCTCGGCGGCGCGGGTGGCCAGCCGGATCCGCCGCAGCGGCGTGCCGGCGGCGTCGGCGAGCGCGATCTCGGTCTTGGTGCCACCGAAGTCGATGCCGATCACGGCGTGGTCGGTGTGGGAACGCGGACGGTTCTCCGCGGTCTCGTCCGTCCCTGCGGCGTCGGTGAGTTCGGCGGTTCCGGCCGGTACGGCGGTCGCGGCGCCGTTCGCCATCGCGGCGCCGTTGGCGGTCGCGGCGGAAGAAACGATCGCGGCGGTCGAAGCGATCGTGGCGGTCTCGGTGGTCAAGACAGGTTCCTCACGTGGTGACCGGCCGGCGGACAGCACGGCGGTGCGGCGCCGCGCCGTCCACCGACCGGTGGTTGGGGGGTGAGCCGGCCCTACGCGGCCGGCTCAGCGGGGACGGCATCGATGTCGGTGCCGTCCTGTTGGGCGGTCAGGTACTCCTCGCGGATCTCCTTCGGGCCGAACGGCCAGGCACCCTCGAGCCGCGACCAGACCAGGTACGCCCCCACCCCGAGCGCCACCCACACCAGCGACCACTCGATCGGATGCACCCCCGGATTCGCCTTGTC